>JACDGC010000033.1 GCA_013815535.1 Ktedonobacterales bacterium | reverse complement strand
TTTCATCGCTTTGGCACTGCCATTTTATGTGCTGGGGGGATTATTGATGCTGGCACAGGTGCGCCTGGCGGAGATGCGCGTCCGCACCGCTCGCGCTGGCGTGGCGATGGACCGGGCGCGGTGGATCTGGCGGGCCGTGACAGCTGGGCTGGCATTCGTGACGTTATTCTTGGTTTTTGTCATTGCAGCCATCTTTTATGGGGGTTCCTTTGGGGAACTCATCGCTGGCATCAACGCCACCTGGGATGGGATTATCACCGTCGTCTCGATCGTGATTGGCGTATTGGCGACGCCCATCTTTTTGCTTTCTGCACTCTTCAGACCCGGGTCGCATAGCTCCTCTACCACGACTGGCAAGCCCGTCAATCAGCCATCATTTGGCGGGGAGCTTTCCCAAGCCACAGTACACCTAGCCTATGGCGTCGTGCTGATCATCTTGGCCGTGATCATCATGCTCGTGGTGGCCTATCGAACCTGGCGCGCCCTGCGCATGATCGACGATGATGCCTTCACCGAGACGCGCGAACGCCTCGCGCCCGAACGTGGCACACGCGTGCCGCTGGCGGTGCCAGAGGAGCAGTTGGCACCACCACCAGCGGGCAGCGTGCGTGCGGTCTATCGCACCCTGCTGCGGCGAATGGCGAAGGTCGGCTTGGCGCGCGACCCTGACGAGACACCCACCGAATATGCCGCGCGCCTGGCCCCGCACCTGGGCAGCACACCAACCGATGCCCCCATTGCCGCCCTCAGCGATTTGACCGCTGGATATCAAGATGAGCGCTATGGTGGCACGGCACCCACCCCCTCGCACTTCGAGCGTGCCCAAGCGGCTCTGCGCCGCCTGTTGAACCAAGCACGAGAGTAAGCTGCCAGTTATGCTTAGTGCCGGTTATGTACTCTCATGTCGAGTGTGACCAGCGGGACTCGGCTGGGGGCATCTAATAGACGACATGGCAAACTGTGAGCCAGCAGAGGGACCGCAACGAGATTGTTGCGGTCCCTCTGCTGGCATATGTGCGGCGAATCGAACGCGCGGGCGCGCTCATACGAGCCTATTTGTAGAAATAGGGATCGAGCACACTCACCTCGGTGATGTGATCGACGGGGAGGTTGTTGCGCCGTGCCACCTGACGAATCGCCTCTGGGTTGGGGGCCTCATAGATGCAAAATGACTTGGTCTTATCCTTCGTGAAATAGGAATGCAGCCAGGTGACGTGCTCTTCAGCATTGTTCGAGACGACCAGCGAGCAGGTTTCTGCGCCAGCATCATTCATGGGGAGGTTGAAGCCTTCGGGGAAGGTACGTTCAACGACATAGCGTGCCATGGAGTTGCTCCTTTATCGGTGTTCTTTGCGGGTTCGTCTGCCGACCATTCGTTCAGACAGGTAAAGTGTACCCGCATCTCTGGCCTTTTTTATCGGGGATGTTGCCTATGTTGGGGGTGCTATTTCCCTATATTATCCGCCGTGGGCGCGATGATGCCCAATTGATAGGCCTTGGTGATGGCTTCGGCGCGCGTCTGTGCCCCAAACTTGAGCAAGATCGCCGACACGTGGTGATCGATGGTCTTCGTCGAGGTAAAGAGGTGCTGGGCGATCGTCGCGTTCTGCTGGCCAGCGACCAAGAACACCAGGACCTCTAGCTGGCGATTGGTGAGGCCCAGCGGATTCTTCTGCGTCGTCGCTCGGGGGCCGCGCGGAATCTGACGGATGCCCTGCTCGCGCAAGCGCCGCCGCACCATCTCCGTCGCGGGCCGCGCGAGGAGGTGCTCAAAGATCCCCAAGGCTTGCCGTTGGGCCGCCTCGTCGCCATCCATGAGCGCCATCGCTTGCTCATAGGGGCAGCCGAGGCGCTGCCACGTGAGCGCAGCGGCGTGCCAGTCGCCAGCAATATGCTGGGCATAGGGTTCCGCGATCTCGCCGGGGTCCTCGCTCAACCCGTCGGCGCGCCACAGCCAATAGGCCAGTTCGCCACGTCCCCACGGATTCCCCCGCGTTCGTGCCAGGGCAAAGGCGGGCAGCACGGCTTGGCGAGCCTGCTCGGGCTGTTGCTTGAGCCATGCCACTTCGGCGCAGGCGACAGCAACGGGAACGATGCGTTGCAGCTCCCCCGCACGCTCAGCCAGGGCATAAGCTTCATCGAGCAATGGCAAGCCCCCCGGATCGTCCCGCCGCAGCCGGATCGTAGCGAGCGCGACGAGGGCCGTAATCTTGCTGACGGGCGTGATGCGCGGGTGCCCCAGTAACGTCAGCGCTTCGTGGGCAGCAGCATCCCACTGCCCAGTTTCGAGCAAGGCGCGCACCCGCCAGGACGCCAGATAGTCGCGCCACGAGTCGAGATCGTTCTCGGTCGTGTACGCGATGCCCTCCGCCAGGTAATGCAGCGCCAGAGGGTAGTTGCGCCACACGACAGCGGTGGTGGCAAGGTTCACATAGGCGCGGGCCGCATGCTCCTCTAGGCCGTGTTCCAGCGCGAGGGCCAGGCTGCGTTCCAGCTTGGGGCGGCCACCCTCATCACCAGCGTGCAGTTCCGCCGTGCCAACATTATTGAGTGCGTGCGCGAGGGTGAGCGGGTCAGCAAACGCTTCCGCCATGGCGATGGCGCGCCGCCCCCAGCGCAGGGCTTCGGGCGCGTCTTCGGCCAACATGCGCAGTTGCGCCATATTGCTATAGGCCATGGCGAGTTCGGTCCCTGGTGGCAGCGTTTCGAGCACCCCCACCGCTTGGGTCGCATACGCCTCGGCCTCGGCAGACCGGCCCAAGTACCAGTTGAGGCGCGAGAGCCAGCGGAGATTCGGCCCCTCCTTGTCGGGCCGCCGCGCCTGTGCCCAGAGCGCAAGGGCCTCGCGGCGCGACTGCTCAGCCGCGCTGATTTGCCCCGTCAGGTAACATTCATAGGCATGCGCTTCGAGCCAGGTGGCGCGCTCAGTTGGCGCGAGGTCCTGGGCATATTTGAGCAAGGTCGCGTAATGCGCGGCGGGTTCTTGATGGGCGCAGTGGTCAGCGGCATATTGCGCGGCGAGGGGTGCGAACCGCACGATGAGATCGCGCTCTTGCGCCTGCACGGCGTGGTGCAGCACACGCGCATAATGGTCCGGCGCGACCCCATGCGCCAACCACGCTTGCAACACCTGCATGTGAGCGGCCTGGCGCTGTGGTGGGGTCAGGGCGCTTTCGATGGCTTGGCGTGCCAGTTCATGCCGAAAGCTCACAAAATCCTTATCAGCCTGAAACATGCCACTGGTGAAGCATTCATTCAGAGGTTCCGACGCGGGCGGGAAGATGGCCGGCAAGAGCCATGGCTCGATGCGATTGGGAATGACCGACGCGAGATCCAGCAGTGACCGGGCCTGGGGGGAGAGCCGCGCGACACGGGCGAGCACGGCATCTGAGACGGTCGCGGGGACATCCAAGGTCGCCGTCGCTAAGAGTTCGGTCACAAAGAAGGGATTACCCCCCGTGGCGCGATAGACAGCATGCGTGGGGTGGTGGGTAGACGCCGCCATGCGCGCCACCGCCGCCTCAGAGAGCGGGGGAATCTTGAGGCGCAGCGTGGCCTGACTGGGCAGATCGCCAAGCACCAAACGCAAGGGGTGGTCGGGGCCAATCTCATCGTCACGATAGGTCAGCAGCAGCAAAAGTTTCAGCCGATGTAAGCGACGGCCCAGAAATTTGACCAGGTCGAGCGTCCCCTCGTCGGCCCAATGGATATCCTCGATCACAAACAGCGTCGGTTGCGCATGCGCTTGCAGATCATGCAGCAACGCGGCGAAGAGCGCTGAACGCCCTGTTTCGCCCATGGCGAGCGTTTGGCGAAAGGCGCGATCCATCTGCGGTGTGATATCATAGAGGGGGCCAAGCGGTCGTGGGGTGAAAAGCGTTTCGCAGGTGCCCCACAGGGTGCGTACCGTGGCAGCATGCTGCGCGACGAATTGCTCTACGAGCGATGTCTTGCCGATGCCCGCCTCACCTGTCACGAGGATGGTGTGACCAGCTCCCGCGCTCGCCTGCGTCAATGTCTGTGCCAACGTTGCGAGCAGCGCCTCACGTTCGAGTAAATCCATGACATCCCCCCCTCCGCGTTTCGCTGCTCGTTGCCGCGCCTATTCGTCCATTATATGACGCAACGAAAGCCACGTGACCCTGTAACGACAACGCTGCGACGACTGCACACCGTCCCCGCACCATCGCCGCGCGTGAGCAAGCGACGCCGGATGTGGTATGCTGAAGGTACATAATGGGCGAAATGAGGTGGGAGCAATGATCGAGCGAAAAAGAACCATTGGAGCAACTGAGATAGATGCTGCGACATTACAGCAACTGCATGCTGTTCTGGCGGATAATGACGTTGCTCCCCAAATTATCAATTCCGCAGGGACAAAAATTGCTGTTCCTCTCCCCTTGCTGGCCATCATGCGCAATATGCTCGCAGACTTAGAGGAAGGTGCTTCGCTACAAGTGACACGCACTCCGGAATCTATTTCGCTGCAAGAAACTGCTGAGTATTTGAACGTATCATCCCGTTTCGTCACCAAACTCGTCGATGAAGGCGTGATACAGTCGATGAGCGACGGCCAATTGAGCCTAGCTGATATTGTGAAATATGGACACCAACAGGCTATTCGCACGCGCGAAGGGATCGTTGAAATTGCCAGACTCAGCCAAGAAGCGGGAGCTTATGACTGATCGGATTGTTCGTTAAGAGCAACTTCCATCTCTCGGCAAAATTGCGGTACATGGAAGCTAAGAATAGTGAGTACATCACGTAGTAGCAGGGGTGGGTTCCGTAGTGCCGCTGCTTGTGAACGTATGATAGTTTTTAACGTTGCTGGCGCATCTTGGAAAAGCTGGAGGAGAAAGGCATCAGGTGAAATGGCGACAACATGATGCGGCAAAAGTGCCGCACGGGGAAAATCGCTGAGATTTAGTGTCACGATGAAATTGGCCTCTGATTCAATCGCAGCGGCAAGGACATGGCGATCTTTCGGATCATTTGTCAGAGTTGCGATATGTTGTTGGTAGGTATCTGGGACGATGCTATCTGGAAAAACACGGCTCAATGTAGTAACCAGACGCTGCGCCTGAGATTCCGTCATTTTTCCTTTGCTGACCACATTTCGGCGCATTTCCTCCAAAATCAGTGGTGTCCAATACGCATGATAGAGCTTGTTTTCCGCAGCCCGCAACAATGTATCGCGCAGCGACGCCGGAAACAGCACATTGGCGTCGAGCACTGCAACGAGATTAGCCATGAAAGATCGCTCCCTTATCTATTCATCCATCGCTTGAGTATACCAGACACTCAGCTTTATCAGTCGACCCCGCACCCTGGCAATATGGGCAGGTAGCATATTTTCCCCTTGTGCCTCACACATCAAGCGCGATACAATGATCCTTGGATATCGTGTTCCATAGCGCCATGCCCACATGCTGCGTCGGGGTTGCCCACACACCCCGATCTTCCCCCTGGTTCTCCCCGCTGCGGTGGTCGCAGAGCGCGAGGGTAGCACCGGCAGCGCGCCCAATCCCAAGGAGATGTATGCCAACTTCCCAACCGAACACCCTCGGCGAATTGCGCGCGAGCGGCTATCAGGCGCGCTCCGTCAAAGACGAGATGCGCGAAAACCTCATCAAAAAGATCCGCGCGGGCGAAGAACTCTTCCCCGGCGTCATCGGCTATGAAGAGACGGTCATTCCCCAGATCGAGAATGCCATCCTCTCTGGCCAAGATATCGTTCTGCTCGGCGAACGCGGTCAGGCCAAGACGCGCATCGCCCGCTCGCTGGTGAATCTGCTGGACGAGGCAATCCCCGTCATCGCGGGCAGCGAGATCAACGACGACCCCTTCACCCCCATCAGCGCGTATGGCAAACAGATCGTCGCCGAACAGGGCGACGCCACGCGCATCGAGTGGATGGCGCGCGACCGCCGCTATGGCGAAAAGCTGGCGACGCCCGACATCACCATCGCTGACCTCATCGGCGAAGTGGACCCCATCAAGGTCGCCGAGGGGCGCTACCTCTCGGACGAACTGACCATCCACTACGGCATGGTGCCACGCACGCACCGGGGCATCTTTTGCTTGAACGAGCTGCCCGACCTTGCCGAGCGCATCCAGGTCGGCTTGCTCAACATCATGGAAGAGCGCGACGTGCAGATCCGTGGCTACAAGGTCCGTCTGCCGCTGGATGTCTATGTGGTCGCCAGCGCCAACCCGGAAGATTACACGAATCGCGGGCGCATCATCACCCCGCTGAAAGACCGCATGGGGTCCGAGATTCGCACCCATTACCCGCGCACCATCGAGCAAGAGATCAGCATCATGGAGTCGGAGTCGACACCGACCGTGATGGATGGCATCGAGGTCACCTATCCGCAGTTCATGAAAGAGATCGTCGCCGAGATCACGCATCAAGCGCGCAATAGCGGCGACATCAGCCAGCGCTCGGGCGTCAGTGTGCGCGTATCGATCTCGAACTATGAAAACGTCGCCAGCAACGCTGTGCGCCGCGCATTGCGGCTGAAAGAGCGCCAGGCGGTGCCGCGCGTCAGCGATCTGCCAGCGGTCGTCGCCAGCACGGCAGGCAAGATCGAAATGGACACGCTCGGTGATGTGCGCGAAGACAAGATCATCACCAAACTGATCAACCAGTCGGTCGTCGCGGTCTTCGCACGCTATTTCGACACGAGCGACTTCGAGCAATTGGTGGCGGGCTTCGAGCGCGGTCTGAACGTGCAGGTGGCTGATTCACAGTCCTCCATGGAATATGTGAATCAACTCGCGCGCGTCGGTGGCCTCAGCAAAGCGGTGGATAAGTTGGAGGCACGTGGGAACCCAGCCACCATCGCTTCGGCGGTGGAGTTCATTTTGGAGGGGCTGCACCTCAATCGCCGCCTCAACAAAGACACACGCAACGGTGCCACCCGTTACCGCCGCGACCGCTAAGTTCAGAACAAGTGGGGTGAGATGTAGCGCGGAACCATGCGGATGGGGGCCTGCCATATTTCGCGGGCCGCCGCCGCATTCCGCCTGCGTCAGTGAGCCCTTAACTTTCATAGGCTGCTCAGGGGGTTCGGGCGATGTTCAAGCGATGGTTTTTTAACAGAGAGCATACCTATTCGCGGTGGGATGGTTCCCAGCGCATCGAAGGGCTTGACGCCGACGAGATCCTCGACGCCCTAGCCGATGACTATCTGCGCAACAACGATTTGCGCGGTGCCATGCAACGCTTGCAGATGAACGGCATGCAAGGCCAAGATGGCCAGCGCATGATGGGTCTGCGCGAGATGCTCGACCGCTTGCGGAATCAGAAGCAAAGCCGCATGGGGCGATATAATATGTCCGGCGTGATGGATGACATCCGCGAGAAGCTCGAAGCCATCAAGCAACACGAGCGCGAGGGCATCCAGCGCCGACTGTCTGAAACTGGCCAGCCGCAAAACCCCGATGATCAGGGTCAACAGGGAAATCAACCTGGCGACCAAGAGCAACCCGGTGAACAAGGCGAGGCGGGCCTAGAAGGCCAACAGGGGCAGCCAGGGCAATCCGGCCAGCCGAGCCAACGCGGCCAATCGGGGCAGGGCGGTCAACCCCAGGCGGGGCAGGGCAGCTTGCCCGAGGGCATCGATCCTGCTGCGCTGCGCAAGATGCTGGAGCAGATGGCGCAAAAGAAGCAGGATTTCCTCGATCAACTGCCGCGTGATCCGGCGGGGCAGATCCGCGAACTGAGCGACTATGACTTCATGGACGCGCAGGCGCGTGAAGAGTTCCAAGAGTTGTTGCAGATGATGCAGCAGCAAGTGATGCAACAATTCTTCCAAGGGATGCAGCAATCGTTGCAGCAGATGACGCCCGAAGATGTCGCCCGCATGCGCGAGATGATTCAGGCGCTCAACCAGATGCTGCGCGACCGCGAAGCGGGCCGCGAACCGGACTTCGACAGCTTCATGGAAAAGTATGGCGATTTCTTTGGTCCGGGTATCAATTCGCTGGATGACTTGATCGAAGATTTGCAGCGCCGCTCGGCCCAGATGCAGGCCGTGATGGATTCGCTGCCCGAGGATCAACGCCGCGAACTGCAAGAGATGATGGACCAGATCATTGGCGACGACCGCTTGCGCGTCGATATGGCAGAGTTGGCCGAACGGCTGGCGATGCAACCCGGCGGTGACTTTCGCACCAAGTATAAGTTCAGCGGCGACGAACCGGTGACGTTGACCGAAGCGATGGGCCTGATGGGCGAGTTGCAGGGTCTGGACGAATTGGAAGCCCAGATGAATGCCGCGCGCCGGGGCGGCACCCTGGAAGGCATCGACAACGAGCGCCTGCGCAACCTGATGGGAGAGGAAGACGCCGCCGCCCTCGACGACCTGAAAGGCATGATGCGCGAATTGGAAGAGGCCGGCCTCATCCAACGCAACGGCAACAAATGGGAACTGACCTCGCAGGGCATTCGCAAGGTGGGTCAAAAAGCGCTGCAAGATATGTTCGCCCAACTCGACAAAGATGCCTTTGGTCAGCACGCGGCAGAGCGGCGCGGCGCGGGTGGTGAACGCACCGACGAGACCAAACCCTACGTCTTTGGCGACCCCTTCTTGCTGGATCTGCAAGGGACGGTGATGAACGCCATCGAGCGCGGCGAACGCGTGACGCGCCCAGGAACGCCAACGGATCTGAACGCCGCATCATCGGGCGTCTTTGCCGCGCCACGGACGTCGCTGCACCTGACCCCCGACGATTTCGAGGTCTATCGCACCGAACTCATCACTCAGGCATCGACCGTGTTGATGATCGATATGTCGATGTCGATGTTCTACAGCGGCGCATCACAGGCTGCCAAGAAGATGGCCGTGGCGCTGGAGTCGCTCATTCGTGGGCAGTTCCCACGCGATAACCTCTATGTAGTAGGCTTCTCGATGAACGCGCGCGAATATAAACGCGAAGAGTTGGTCGAGATCAGCGAAGTCGATCATTCACAGGGCACCAACACCGTCCAGGGTCTGGTGCTGGCGCGGCACCTGCTGGCCCGCCACAAAGGCGGCAACAAGCAAATCATCCTGGTGACGGATGGCGACCCTACGGTGATGTGGAACAAAGACGAGAAAGATTGGGTCTTTGCCTATCACACCTATGATCCAGATGCCGTCAGCCAGATGGCACGCATGCAGACGCTGGTGGAGGCACAACGCTGCACACGCGAAGGCATCACCATCAACACCTTTATGCTGGTGCGCAACCCGCGCTTGATGGATTTCGTCAGCGAGCTTTCGCAGATCAACCGGGGACGCGCGTTCTTCACCGCGCCGGAAGACCTGGGCAAATATCTGCTGGTCGATTACCTCGCCAGCAAACAGGTCTTTCGCCAGGGCTAAACGCCAGGGGTATGACATGATTGGGGACGGCAAATGCCGTCCCCATTGTTGTCTCAAGTACCCCTTCGTCCTAGGTGGCTGACAAAGTGCGCGCCGTGTGCGATGATTGGCCCGGTGGCACAGCGCCCCCTGGCAGAGAAACCCCGCAAAAAAAGGAACCATCGTCCAATGAATGCACGCGACATCACCGACGCGACGGAGTGGGATGCCCTGCTGGCGACACAACCACAGGCCCATCCCTTGCAAACTTGGGGCTGGGGCGAGGTCAAACGCACCGCTGGGTGGGGTGCCAAGCGCATCGCCGTCACCGAGGCGGATGGCACCCTGCGCGCTGCCGCGCAGGTGTTGGTGCGGCGCGTGCCACGCTTGCCGCTTTCCGTCACGTATATCCCTCGTGGTCCGGTGATCGATCCGCAAGATGGCGCAGGGCTGGCGGAGCTGATGGCAGCGGTTGATCGCTATAGCCGCAGTATCGGCGCAATCTTTTGCAAGGTGGACCCCGCATGGTTCGCTGGCACGCCACATGTCTTAACCTCCGCCAAGTTCATCCCCAGCGGGCAGACGATTCAGGTCACCGATTCCTATACCATCGACCTGAAGCAATCAGAAGAAGATCTGCTGGCCCATATGCGTGGGAAGACGCGCCAGCATCTGCGCAACGCCCAAAAAGAGGGCGTGCAGATCGTCCGCGACACCACCGGGGAGTGGTTGAACACGTGCTATCAGATCTATCTCGAAACCGCCAGTCGCGCGCATTTCGGCCTGCACCCTGCCGCGTATTACGAGCATATCTACCGAACCTACCGTGCCGAGCAGCAATATCTTTACGTAGCCTTCGTCGCGGAGGTGCCGATGGCGTTCCTGTGGATGGCATGCTTCGGCCAATTCGCCGTGGAGTTTTATGGCGGGGTCAGCGATGCTGGCCAGAAATCCCTGGCGAATACCCTGCTGAAGTGGCATGCCATCCGTGAAATGAAGAACGCGGGATATGCCCTCTATGATCTCAATGGGCGGGTCACCCAAGGGATCGGGCAATTCAAGACGGGGTTTGGCCCCGAAGCATCCTCGTGGGTGGGGCCATTCGACCGCGTCTATCACCCGCTGATGTACCAAGGCTGGACCCGCGCCCTGCCCCTGGCACGCCGCATGATCGCCCCCAACAGCGGCACCGGCAATGGCGTGGAATAAGCGCCACCACCGCTAGGAACTTGCCTTGCATGCCTGCTGAAATTCAGCGAACGTCCCGCGATGAAACACGAGACGAAGTTGGTCGTACCCCGACGAAATGGTCCCCGGCAGCGGTCGCTGGCCGAAAAAGCCATTGAGCCTGATGGCACCATGCGCGTCGGCATAGCTGCCCCCAGCATCGTACACCGAGGTCGTGTCCGAGAAATCGATGGCAAAGGTCGATTTATCGGCTGACCCCGTCAACTGCCGTAGCGGAGTCTTGGGGTCATAGAGGTTATCACAAAAACGCACCGTGCCTTGCAAGCGGCTATGCTCCAGCGGCCCATTATAGATCTCTTGAAATTGGATCAGCATTGGCAATGGCTGGACATAGATCGATGAGCCGTTGAAGGATTCACCGACCCACGTGCCCGCGAGCGTCGGCGGAGGTGCCAGCAAATGTTGAACCGAGAGCCCCAGGCAGAGGCTGACGGCCAGCACCAGGGCCGCCACGGCAACGCGCCCCGTCGTCAACGAAGCGCGGCCAACGCTCACCACACGCCGCGTTGACCACTGCGGCGAGATCGCCTGGGTGACGCCGCTGCTGGCATCGCTGCGGATGCGCGGGTCTGCCAGGGCCGCCAGGCTGTCGCCGATGAATCCGGCGACAACGGTGACGACGCCAAGCAAGAGGAAATAGCCACTGATGAGTTTAAAGTCATGGGCTGGTGGGGCGCTTAATTTGCCCGTCCCTGGCACGTTGTAGCCGGCGGTGATCAACAACTCCCCCAGGCCCGGCAGTCGGAAGATATACTCGATCACCGCGCCGAGGAAGATGATGTTGGGGATCTGGACGCTGAGGTTGGTGATGAGGGGGACGATGGCGTTGCGAAACGCGTGCTTCCACACGACCGAGCGCCGGGGCAACCCATGGGCCCGCGCCGAGCGGACATATTCTTGATTCAATGCTTCGACCATGGCTAACCGCACGAGCTGGCTATCAGCTGCCGCACCCACCAGCGCCAGCAACGTCACTGGCAAGATGAGATGTCGGAGGATATCGAGGATCGCGGCAGACGTGTGCAGATGAAAATAGGACCAGTAATCTGGCGTGCCATAGACCAAGGCGCTGGAGCCGATGAGTCCCTGAAACGGCAACCAATTCAGTTGCACACCGATGAAAAACGCCACCTCGACCGCCAGCCAAAATTGCGGGATCGCCGCGAAGGCGAAGGTCGCGGACGTGTAGATGCGATCCCCCCAAGAACGGTAGCGCCCTGCCAGCAACACGCCCATGCCAATGGCCAGCACTTCTTGCAAAATGAGCGCAGGCACCACCAGCAGCAACGAGATCGGCACCGTCTCGCCAATCGTCTGCAAGACTGGCCGAAAGGTCGTATTCGAGTTTCCCCAGTTCCCGTGCAGAATGTCACGCAGCCAGATGAGGTAGTCGGCTGGCAACAAGTCGGTGACACTGAGATGGCTCAAAATCGCCACACCATTTTGGGTCGTCAAGAAAAAGACGACATATGTGATGACCACCAGCGTGACAAGCGCTTGTAAGACGCGCCGAATGAAGTATGCCAAGATCGCCATGTTCTCACTCCTTCTCTTCCGGCTGGTCCTGTCAGACCTATGATTGGCCCCGTACATCGACCGCGTCACGCAGCCCCTCACCGATATAACTGACCGCAAGCACGGTCAAAACGATGCACAGCCCCGGAAAGAAGGTCCACCCCCAGACATTTTGCAGCAGATAGCGCTCACCTTGGCCAATCATCGAACCCCAGGTGTAGGTGTAGTGCGCCTGCAGGTTGATGAGTTGCAGATACTCTAAGGTCGCCTCAGCGATGAGAATGTTGGCGATATTTTGCGTGATGCTGGTGACCACGGGTGCAAAGGCATTGGGCAAGAGATGCCGAAAGATGATGCGCCCCTCGCTGACCCCCGCCACCTGGGCGGCCTCGACATAGCTCTGGGTGCGCAGCGACAGCATCTGGGCGCGCAAAAGCCGCGCGGTTTGTGGCCATGCCGCCAGCCCAAACACCACCACCAAAAAGCTGATGGAGGTGGGCTGCGAATTCGTCGCGATGAGGATGGCGAACATCAAGGGAAAGAAGGGAAAAGACAAAAAGACATCAGTCACCCGCATCAAGAAGGCATCCACCACGCCGCCATAATAGCCGCTGAGACTGCCAACGACGATGCCAATGGCCGACGCGATGGCCGCCCCACCAAAGGCGATGAAGAGCGTCGTGCGTGCGCCATAGACCAACTCAACCAACACTGATTGGCGAAAGTCGGCCAAGGTCGTCAGCCCAAAGATGCGGAGGGGGAAATCATCGAAGGTCGGCTGCAAATTGGGCTGCAAGAAAAATGGATTACTGATGACATTACCTTCGAGCGTATGAGGCGTGACACCGCGCGAGATAAACGGCGCGAAGACGGCGATGGTGACCATGAAGAGCAGCACGAAACAGCCGAGCACCGCCAGGGGCTGCCGCGCAAAGCGACGCAAAAAGCTATTGCCGCGCGTACGCTCCTCTGCCTCCACTTCGGTGAGCGCCACAGCATCTCGAGGTTCGTCTCCCATAGCGTTTTCCCTCATTTCCCATTCGCGGAGTCGGCGCTAGCACAGCGCCCATGCTTGCATGGCTGGCATTATAGCAAACGTCTCTTTGTTATGGAATACGCCGGGAACCGGATGAATGTCTCGGGCGACAAAGACGCTGGCGCGCCACCCCAACGGGGGCCTATTAGTCGCGCGCTGGCTCACTTGACCGCAGTTACCAAAAGTTACTATAATCTGCTATATAGCGTTGTCGGCTATTCCGGCAACGAATGAACACGCGCGACCTGCCATCTCCCTTGGGTCGCCGCATGGCTGAGCATACACACAAAGGACAATTTCACATATGGGTGCGGTTTCACAGACGATGTTGGCGCAGGCACGCCAAGAGGTGCGCGAGGTCACACCGCCCGAGGCGGCAGCGCTGCTGCACGAGCCGACGGTCGTGGCGCTGGATGTGCGCGAACAAGACGAATGGGATGGCGGCCATCTGGCCGGTGCGGTGCACATCCCCCGTGGTTACTTGGAACTCCGCGTGGAAGATGCCGTGCCCGAGCGCGACACCCCGGTGGTGGTCTATTGCGCGGGGGGGGTGCGTTCGCTGTTGGCAGCGCAGACGCTGCAAGCGATGGGCTACACCGACGTTCGCTCGCTGAAGGGCGGCTATACCGCCTGGACCCAGGCGGGGCTGGGCACGGATCAGGCGGTCGCGCTGACCCCCGACCAGCGCAAGCGTTATAGCCGCCACCTGCTGTTGCCGGAAATCGGCGAGGCGGGCCAGACGAAGCTGTTGCAATCCAAGGTGCTGCTGATCGGCGCGGGCGGCCTCGGCTCCCCGGCGGCGTATTATCTGGCGGCGGCGGGCGTGGGGACGTTGGGCATCATCGATGCCGACACCGTGGAGG
>JACDGC010000677.1 GCA_013815535.1 Ktedonobacterales bacterium | reverse complement strand
GGGTGCGGCTAAAGACATCGACTTGGTGGAATAGATAGGGATGATGGGGATACATCGCGTGCGCCATCCTTCATTACTCGCTATGGTTGCTATGATTGGCGCGCAGATGGCCGCCATACCAGTGCTGGCGGCGTTCCCACTCCGGGCTGTCGGGGCCATCCAGCGAAGAAACACCCCAGCGTAGAGCCGCCATCCCCAACACCCCCAGCACCAAAACAATGCCACCCAGGCACAACCAGATTGCCGCGAACATCCGAACCGACCCTTTCACATACCCGTTCCGTAGCTCATCGGAACCAATCAAATTGTACCGGACAATATGCTCATTGTTTAGAGACAATGTGGGTCGAGTGAGCGAAACAATCGCACTAAAGCAGCGGCCTTTCCCTGGGCAAGAGGGAAAGGCCGTCGAACACAGAGCGGTTTTAGGTGAGCGTCGCCTCAACTGTTGAGAATGGCATCAATGCTCTCGATGACATCGGGGGGCAATTCGACATCCGCCGCATGGACGTTTTGGCTGACCTGCTCGGCAGTGGTCGCCCCCGTAATGACGCTGCTGACGCCCGATTGGCGCAGCACCCAGGCCAGCGCCAATTGGCCCCGCGTGATGCCCAGGTCCGCCGCGACGGGTTCCAGTTTGCGCACCCGCGCGGCGTTAGCCTCGGTCAGATATTGGTCACGCAGCCACGCTTCATTGGCGAAACGCGAATCTTGGGGCACGCCCGCGTCATACTTGCCGGTGAGCATCCCCTGCGCCATCGGCGACCAGATGACCAACCCGATGCCGCGTGGCTCCGTCACCGGTAAGATCTCGCCTTCCACCCGCTCGCGATAGAGCATGGAGTATTGCGGCTGCTCGGTTTGGGGAGGGTAGAAGCCATGCTTTTCGCACAGATCATGGGCGGCCTGGATGTCAGCACCGCTCCACTCGGACGTCCCCCAATAGAGGATTTTGCCCTGATGGATCAGGTCATCCATCGCGCGGACGGTCTCGAGCAGGGGCGTCTCGGGGTCGGCACGGTGACAAAAATAGATGTCGAGGTAGTCCGTGCCCAGCCGCGCCAACGAAGCATCGATGCTTTCCATGATGTGTTTGCGCGAGAGGCCCCGATCATTCACGTCGTCGCTCATGTCCCAAAAAACTTTGGACGAAATGATGAGCGTGTTGCGCGGATACTGCTTCAGCACGCGGCCCATTTGCCGTTCGGCTTCGCCACGCGCATAGACATCCGCTAGATCATAGAAATTGACCCCAGCGTCATAGGCCGTCTTGACGATGGCCTCGGCGGTGTCGTTCCCCATGTTCTTCTCGCCAAAGTTGATCCACCCCCCCAGCGAGACGGCGCTCACCTTCATGCCCGCGTTACCCAAACGTCGATATTTCATCGCCAACTTTTCTCCCTTACGTGCTGAGGGGGCACGACCACGTGCCCCCTGTTCTTGATTGTATGTGATCAACCAACAGCGTTACAAGGTCGCAGCCGCTTCCTCAGCGACGGACTGTGCTACGGCCTCCGCCCCATGCCTGGGCAGGTCGATGGTGAAGGTCGTGCCACGCCCCTCGATGCTGCTGGCCGTGATGGTGCCATCGTGAGCGGTGACGATCTGGCGGGTCACATACAAGCCGACGCCCATGCCCTTGATCTTGCGTTCGGGCGTGTCGGTGTTGGGGGCGCGATAGTACGGCTCGAAAAGGTGGGTCATGGCCTCGGTGGGAATGCCAATGCCTTCATCAGTGATGGTGATGTGGACCGCGTCAGCAGCAGCGTCGACCAAGACACGGATGGCCCCGCCGTCGGGGCTATATTTAACGGCATTTTGCAGCAGATTATACCAAACTTGTTCCAGCCGCGACTCATCAGCGACGATGAGGAGGGAGGGGGGGGCCGTCAGCGTCAAGGTATGCCCGGCATCCGAGACGGCTAATTCCTCGACAATGGGGCGAATCTGGCCAACCACGTCGAAGGGGATGCGATTCACGGCGAAATGCCCCGTCTCGATGCGCGAGACATCCAGCATGCCTTCGATCAACAACTTCAGGCGTTTGGTTTGGCGCAGTTGCACATCCACCAGTTGTTCCAGGCGGTTGTTGTGCCCGGGCATGCGACCCAACTGACGCTCCATCAACTGCGCGGAAGTGGAAATGGCCGTGACGGGCGTCTTCAATTCATGTGAGGCGATGGAAAGAAAGTCATCACGCAGTTGCACCGCCGCCTCGGCATGTTGGCGGGCGGCGCTCTCGCGGGCCAGCACATCTTCGCGCTGCTGCATCATTTGTTGAATCAACATGCTGATGAGGCCGAGCATGCCCAACAGGGCCAGCGTGCCAATGACGAAGGTGACGGTCACCCCCTCCAGACTCTGCTGGGCCGCCACCGTCCGCGCGGTGAAGGTGCGGTGTTCGTTCGCTTCCATCGTGGCGATGGTTTGGCGCACCTGATCCATATATTGCTGCCCAGTGTTCGACCGCACCAATTGCAACGCCCCAGCATCATCACCGCTCTGTTGCAACTGCACGGTGTGTTGCAGTTCGGCCATTTTTTGCTCGACGGTGCCGCTCAATTGCGACAGCAGCACTTCTTGCGAGGGACTTTCGCTCAACAGGCCTTTCAACAGCGTCAGATCATGGGTGACGGTTACCTGGGCCGAGTTATAGGGGGTGAGGTACGAAGGATCGCCCGTCAACAGATAGCCACGCTGGCCGGTCTCAGCATCATCCAGCGTGGTCAGCAGCCCTTGCAGCCCATTCTGCACGCGCTGCGAGTGTTGCACTGCCTGCTCGCGGGCATTCAGACCCTGCACGCTCGTGAGGAAGATGATGCCATTGACGACGACGATGATGGCGACGATGGCGATCATGGCCCACAGGCTCCGGCGCGAAAGGGTGAATTGATCCCGCCCCCAG
>JACDGC010000676.1 GCA_013815535.1 Ktedonobacterales bacterium | reverse complement strand
GGCTCGACCTGCGCTATGAGGCCTGGCCCACCACCGTGGGGGAACTTGCGGCGCGGGTGACGGCGTTGCGGTCGCCTGACATCCTCGGCGCGAATGTGACGATTCCCCATAAACAAGCCATCATGCCCCTGCTGGATCGCCTGGCACCCTCGGCGACCGAGGTGGGAGCCGTCAACACCGTCACGAAAGCAGACGGTTTGTTGGTCGGCCACAACACCGATGCCGATGGGTTGGCGCTGGCGCTGCGCGAGGTGGGGTGGGAGCACATGAGCCAGGGCATCGTGCTCGGGTCCGGGGGCGCGGCCCGGGCGGCAGTGCTGGCGCTGCACCGCGTGGGGGCGAGCGCCGTTTGCCTGCTGGCACGACAGATGACGGCGGCGCACGCCATCGTGACCGATTTGCTGCCGCATGTCGCGGGCACCTCACTGTTGTGGGGCGATCTGTTGGCGACCGATCTCGCGGTGTGGGAGCGCATGTTGGCAGGGACGCACATCATCATCAACGCGACTTCGGTGGGGATGGCGGCGCAGCCCGGCATGCCGCTGAGCGTGGCGGTGCTCGAACGCGTGCGGGCGGGGACGCTGGTGCTGGATTGCATCACACACGAGACGGCACTGCTGCGCGAGGCGCGGCGGCGGGAACTGCCCGCGCTCGATGGCTTGCCGATGCTGCTGCACCAGGGGGCGCTCGCCTTTACCTTGTGGACGGGGCAGGCGGCACCTCTGGCGGTGATGCGCGCCGCGCTGGGCTAGCGCGGATTATTCTTGGGCGGCCAGCGCGTGGGCCAGGCGCAGGATCAGACGGCAAAAGTGCAGCACTGCCGCCGCCGAGGTGTAGCGCCATTCCTCGATATCGGCACCGCTTAGGGGCGGGGGCGTGGTGAGGGCCCGCAACACATGCACCACGTCGTCGCGCAGTGCTGGCTCCATCCGCCCGGATTGGGCCAATCGGCCAACCTCTTGCAGGGTGGCTTCCATCTCGTGGCGGATGACGCTGAATTGATCCTCTTCCAGGTCTTCATCATTTGCCTGGGCCTCCCACTCGTGGACCATCGAATCGGTGGGCATGTCGTCGGCATCAATGGCGAGCGGGGGTGGCACCTCTTCCAGGGAAACGCCCAGGTCTTGCAAGAGTGTGCGCAGCTCGTCTTCCCAATGTGGCATCATGTTGCCTCCCTCTTGCGCATCGTATGGCCCAGCAGTGGCGCTAGTGTAGCATAGCGATGCGATTCTGTCGAGTCCTTTCCAGACAGGGCTAGGACTTTTGCTGGTTAATAGGTGATGAGCACTTGCGTGGGGATTGCGCCTAATTGGGCCCGCCCACCCAGCGCCGCTAATTCGATGACGAAGGCCAGTCCTATGACCTCCGCGCCAAGCCGTTGCAGCAGCGCCACCGTCGCGGCGGCGGTGCCCCCCGTTGCCAGCAGATCGTCCACGATCAAGACGCGCTGACCGGGTTGCACGGCATCGGCGTGCACTTCCATCGTGTTGGCCCCATATTCGAGGGTATATTCGGCTCCGATGGTTTTGTGGGGGAGCTTGCCCGCTTTGCGCACAGGCACAAAGCCCGTCCCCAGCGCATAGGCCAGCGGCATGCCAAAGAGGAATCCACGCGATTCGATGCCCACGATGTAGTCGATGCCGTGGTCGCGCCACGCCGCCGCGAAGAGATCGATGCTGAGCCGCAGGGTTGCCGCGTTGCCCAACAGCGGCGTGATATCCCGAAACAGGATGCCTGGCTGCGGAAAATCTGGCACATCGCGGATGACCCGCCGGAGACGCTGCTCGGCATCCGCAGGAATTGGCGCACTGGCAGACATATGAGTATCCTTCCTGTCGTCAGAAAGCCCGCAGGGGGCAATAGGTCTAGTATAGGGTATAAAGCAAGGGGGTGTAAAGCGCATCCATTGCCCGTCTCAGTTTGGGCAGGGCTGCTGTGTTCGCGTGGGCACACGATCGGCTTATCTGGGGGTGCTGAGGGAAGGTCTGCGCCGCTGTGCTAGAATGAGGGGGCAAGCGTCGCATTGATCGCCACGCGAAAGGATCGCTCATGTCGGACCCCATCTCCACTGCCTCGCATTCATTAAGCGCTGCTGAATTCCGTGAAGAATTGCCCGATGGTTTGCTCTTGCGGTGGTCAACCCACGCGGATAGCGAAGGGGTGGCGACGCTCTATGGCTCCGTTTTTCGCGATAAGGAAACCGATCCCTTCAACGAGCACATGGCGCGTTGGACGCGTGATTGGCTGAGCGATCGCCATCCCTACATCGGTGCTGGTGATATCGCCCTGGTAGAAGACCAACAAAGTGGCCGCATCGTCGCCGCGACCGGACTGCTCTCCTATGACCTGGAGTATGGGGGCATTCGCATTCCGTTCGCGCAACCCGAGATTGTCGCCACCCTCCCTGAATATCGTAACCGTGGCCTCATTCGGCGCATCTTTGCCTTGATTCATGCGCGCAGTGCCACCAGGGGGCATTTGGTGCAAGGCATCACGGGAATCCCCTACTATTATCGCCAGTTTGGCTATGAGTATGCGGTCGAACTCGATGTTCAACATCTGATTCACACCAGCAGCATCCCGCCTCTGAAAGACGGGGAAACTGAGCCCTTCACCCTGCGACCCGCAACCAGCGCTGACATTCCTCAGTTGCAGCGCCTCTATGACGCTGAGCGGCAGCGTGGCCCCATTTCGTCACCGATCAGCGATGCTTATTGGCACTGGCTGTTAGAGGACGGCACCCCCACCTCCGCTGTCGGCATGCGCATCTATCTGATCATCGATGATGCCGAGCGCGTGGTGGGTTATACCATGACGGGCCGCTATCGGTGGGGCGACCGCCTTTCGATTCGCGGCCTCTGGCTGGCGCCGGGGGTGTCGTGGGCTGCGGTGGCCTTGCCGCTGTTGCGC
>JACDGC010000675.1 GCA_013815535.1 Ktedonobacterales bacterium | reverse complement strand
ATCTGGCACATAACGGCCCTGCCCCTGCGCGCCAGCAGGCTGCAAGCTCGACTGGAAGGACGGCACAGGGAAGTTGGCGCTCACGCCACCGCCGCCGCCTTCGCCCTGCGGCGCGCTCTGGGTGCATTTGCCCGTGCTGCACGACCACGCCTGCTCGCTACCATAGGTGCCATCGGCACTGGTCGTCAGCGCGGTGCCACCCACGCCCGTCACGTTTGGGTCATCTGCGGGCGAGTCGACGCCCAGCGAGGTGTCGCCACAGTCATACGCGCCCGCGTCACCCGCCGCCGCGTAGAATGTGATGCCCTGGGCCGCGCCCTGTTGGAAGATCGTGCTCAGCGCTTGCAATTCAGCGCTGCCAGTGGACTGCTCGCACAGCCCCCAACTGATGCTGACGATCTTGGCCTTGTTATCATTGACGATCTGGCTATAGATGTCGTTGATGCCCTGACCCGAGTTCGGCCCTTCATAGACGTATTGGTGCACCTTGGGGGCCATGCCAAAGGCGACCTCCATATCCAGTTCCACCTCGACGGAGCCTTGCGAGTCCAGCTTGGCGCCGCCATCGACCACCACGCGCTCGAAGGTGCCCCCACTGACATTGTTTTGCTGCTGATAGGTTTGCACGTCCGAGTCATTGAAGTCCGAGAGTTCCAAGAACGCGATGTTCTGGCCGCTGCCATCGATGCCCTTGCTGATCAAGCCATCAGCGCCATAGGCTTTTTGCAACTGGGCAGGCGTAAAGCCACCCGTTGCATGGGGGGTGAACTGCACCGCGCTATGTCGATAGGTGCTAAAGTTATCCAACCCACTGATATTCTGGATGAAGGCGTTGCCCACCTTTGGGTTGTTCGCCGGACCATAATAGCTCTGGCCATTCAGCGTGTAGGTGCGCAACTGCACCCCAAAGGTCGATTGGATCGCGCTGACCTTCCCCTTGACGTTCACGAACTGGTTCGCGCCGCTGGTGCCGGTCACGGTCAAGCCCGTCTGGTTCAGATAGTCCTTGACCGAGGCGATCGTCGCGTCACTCGGGCTATATTTTGCCTTGAATTGCTCTGGCGTCAAATATTGCTGATAGAAAGGCGATTCGGGATTGTTGACCTGCGTCAAGAATCCGCGCAGATTCGCCTGGTTGCGCAGCGGCAACGAAATGCTAAGGCTCAGCGACATATTCGGGTCGAGTGCGCCCGTGTCATGCGCGTGCTGCGTCACCGCAGGAACTTGCCCCGGCAACGTATGCGCGCCGTTGTTGTTGAGCACGCGATTCAGCGCGTTTGGGTGCGCCTTGAATAAGAAATATCCACCCGCGACGCCCGCGACCAGGGCCACCAGCACGGCGGCGGTGATGCCCACCACCAACCCAGTGCGCCCCTTGCGACGCGGCGGCTGAGCGATTTGTGGTGTGTAATATGGTTGCATCAAGCCCACCCCCCAATTTTTTGCAGTACCAACACGAAGAAACCTCGGTGTCATGATTCTTGCCGCAGATGCCTGCGACAGTGCCTTCCTTGAGACTAGCCCCACCCCTGCCACCCTGTCAACGCATTTGCGCCCCTCCAAGGCGGTAGTATTTCACAGGGGTAATATGCCACAGGCAATCGGCGCTACCGGCATCAGACCTGCATCGTCTCTTGAAGCGATCATGCCCAGATATCGTTGGAATTTCATGAGAAAGGACCCTTGTGTGCAACATTCACGTTTCGTGCGCGGTGCGTGCATCCTCACCCTTATGGGCCTCTTTACGCTAGCCGGATGCCAATCCTTATCCGCGCCGGGTGGCACGTCGGGCACCACGCCCACCGTCACCACCACTGGCACCCCAGTGACACCCACCCCCACTGGGGGCACTGGCGGTCAGCCCTTCGCGTCCCTCCTCATCGCGGATACCGCCAGCACCACCGCGCCGCTCTTGATCGAAAATGTGAACCCCACCAGCGGGCGCCGCGTGCAGGTGGCCTCCATCCCGGCGGGCACGCCCAGCAAAGTGCAGGCGATCTCGCCCAATGGCCAACTGGTCGCCTACACCACGACCGCCAGCGGCAGCGGAACGACCCTCTCGGTCGCCGATATCGGTGCCCTGACGCCACCCGTTGCGGTGGCACAAAACATCGGCACCCTCAGCAATGCCGTCTGGCAGCATGACAACGCCCATGTGGCCGTGGTGAGCGGTCGCCAGTTATTGATCTTTAGTATAACGGGGCAAGCCGCACCATCAGTCGCCTTCCCCGCCGCCGCGTCGCTGCTCGGCTTCGCGCCAGATGATCAATCGATCTTCTTCACCGCCGCCGATGCCCCTGGTCTGGCATCCGGCGCACTCTATCGCCTGCCCCTGGCCGACCCAACGCATCCGCTACAGGTGACGCCACGCGAGAGTGGCTCCCACTTCGTCCTGAGTCGCGACGGCCAGAGCGTCTACTTCGACAACACCGCCACCACGGGCGGTGCGGGCATCTATCGCGTGGCCACCCAGACGGCGAATGCCACGCCGCAACTCCTCGTCACTGGCGCAGGCAACTATCCCCTCGGTTTCTCGGCGGCAGGTGACTTGCTGTTCGCGGCAGCCCAGACGCTGAATCCAGCCTTGAAGGCCGTCAACACGGCAGGCACCGTCACGACGGTCGTTGCGAAACTGGTGGATGACCCAGCCCAGGTGCGTTACCCCAACCAACAGATCACCCTCGCCCCGGATGGCACGGGCATCGCGGTGGTGACGCCACTGGGGACGAGCGGCAGCGAAATCTTCGCCACCGATCTCACCGCCAGCAGCCCCGCGCCGAAAGTCACCCTGACGCTGCCGGGTGCCCCCCGCGTCGATCTGGCCGGGTGGGATATCGTGCTGGTGGCCGGGGCCAGCTAGCCGTCATCAGACCTGCCACCCCACCACCGTCGCGCTTGGCACGGTGATGGGG
>JACDGC010000674.1 GCA_013815535.1 Ktedonobacterales bacterium | reverse complement strand
CTCATCGCCACCGCGCAACGGCCCATCATCCTCGCTGGGCATGGTGTCATCCTCGCTGAGGCGTACGACGAACTGCGCGCTTTCGCTGAACGCACCGATATTCCCGTAAGCACCACCTTGCTGGGCATCAGCGCTTTCCCGGAATCACACCCCCTCTCCATTGGGTGGCCAGGCATGCATGGGCGGCTGGAAGTGAACCAGGCATTGCATCACAGCGACCTGATCGTGGCCATCGGCATGCGTTTCGATGACCGCGTGACGGGCAACACCAGCCACTTCGCCCCCCACGCGCAGCTTATTCATATCGACATCGATCCCTCCGAGATGGGCAAAGTGTTCACACCCACGGTGCCGCTGGTGGCGGACGCGCGCACGGCGTTGCGCGCGTTGCTGGCCGTTGTGTCACCCACCCAGCATGCAGGTTGGCAGCAGCAGATCCAAGACTGGCGTGTCGCTGCGCCGCGTGTCATCATCCACACCCCCGACGATCCCACGCCGCAACCGTTTGACATCTTGGCCGCCATTCGGCAGGCGACGGACGGGCGCGGCACCATCGTGACGGATGTGGGGCAGCATCAAATGTGGACGGCGGGGTTTTATGGCTTCGACCATCCCAATACGCATCTCACCTCCGGCGGGCTGGGGACGATGGGCTATGCCTTGCCTGCCGCCATGGGCGCGGCGATGGGCCGCCCAGGCGAGGCGATCTGGGTGATCGCTGGTGACGGAGGCATCCAGATGAACATTCAGGAGCTCGCCACCATCGTTGGGCTCGATCTGCCGATCAAAGTCGCCATCCTCAACAATGGTTATCTGGGCATGGTGCGCCAATGGCAGGAATTTTTTCACCAAGGCAACTATTCCGAGACGCGCATCACTGGCCCCGATTACGTGAAGCTCGCGGAAGCCTATGGCGCGGCGGGCTTTCAGGTGCGCCAAGGCAGCGATGTCGCGGCGACGGTCGCCCAGGCGATGCGCATCGCTGGCCCAGTCATCATTGATTTCGTCATCGAACAGCAGGCGAATGTCTTGCCGATGGTGCCACCCGGCAAAGCCAACATCGACATGATCCAGCCACCACCTACGACGGGAGCACACGCATGATGGGTGCCCCCGCCAGTGACCCATCGGCCAGCCCCGCTGTGGTCAATCAGCATGTGCTGGTGATCTTGCTCGACCGCCGCAACAGTGGATTGGAACGGGTGATGAGCCTCTTTCGCCGTCGCGGTCCAGCATTTTCATCTATGCACATCGAACCCAGTGCTGCGCCAGATATCGTTCGCATGACGATCTATTTCTCCGCGACCAACGCCACGATGGAGCAAGCCCTGCTGCATCTGCGCAAAATCGTGGATATTCAGGCGCTGCACACGCTCAACATCTAGCTCACCCCCATTTGCGCACGATGCGCTTCAGGGATCGTCACCCGAGCACACGCACACAATGAAAGAGGTTCACCCATGGCAACCATGTATTACAGCAGCGACACCGACCCAGATGCGATCAAAGCCAAAACGGTCGCCGTCATCGGTTACGGCAGCCAGGGTCATGCGCACGCACTGAATTTGCAAGAAAGCGGCTGCAAGGTCATCGTGGGTTTATATGAAGGCAGCCCCAGTTGGGCCAAGGCTGAGCGCGACGGATTGACGGTGCACACCGTCGCCCAGGCCACTGCCGCTGCGGATGTTATCATGATCTTGCTGCCCGATCAATATCACCGTGAAGTGTACGAACGCGACATCAAACCGGGACTGACGGCGGGCAAGCTGCTGATGTTCGCGCATGGCTTCGCCATTCATTACAGCCAGATCGTGCCACCCAAAGATGTGGATGTGGCGATGGTCGCGCCCAAAAGCCCCGGGCATATGGTGCGCCGCATCTATCAAGAGGGCGCGGGCGCCCCCTCCCTCTTCGCCGTGTTTCAAGATGTGACGGGCGCAGCCGAAACACTGACGCTCAGCTACGCGAACGCGCTGGGCAGCACCCGCGCAGGCGTCTTGCGCACCACCTTCGCGGAAGAAACCGAAACCGATCTGTTTGGCGAACAGGCCGTGCTCTGTGGCGGCGTCACGGCGCTGGTGCAAACCGGCTTCGAGACGTTGGTGGAGGCTGGCTATCAACCCGAACTCGCCTATTTCGAGTGCCTGCATGAGCTCAAGCTGATCGTCGATCTGATGTATCAAGGCGGCATGAGCTATATGCGCTACTCCGTGAGCGACACGGCGGAATATGGCGATTACACCGCTGGGCCACGTGTCATCGACGAACACACCCGCGCCACGATGCGACAACTGTTGGCCGACATTCAGGATGGCAGCTTCGCCACTCGCTGGATTTTGGAAAACCAGGCCGGACGCCCCAGCTTCAACGCGATGCGACGTAACGCGCGCAAACACCCGATCGAGCAAGTCGGCGCGGAACTGCGCGCGATGATGGCCTGGCTGCAACCAGGAACGCAGCCCACCCCTGCGACAGCTGCGCCCGCCACGGCTACTGTCGCCACCACGACCACCACGGCAAACTTGACCCAACCGGTTACATCGGGCGAACGCTAAGGTGCTCGCCCTTTTTGCTAGCCTGCCTTGAGCAGCAGTGAGGGAACCCACGATGCACGATCCCAGTCAATACGATCCGATGGAAGTCGAATCCATTGGCGCGTTGGTTGCGGCCAACGCGGTGCCACGCCCACGCCAGCAACGCCAGATTCAGATTTTCGACACGACTCTGCGTGACGGCGAGCAATCGCCCGGGGCCAGCATGACCCTGCCCGAAAAGCTCCAGATCGTCGATCAATTGGTACAGTTGGGCGTGGATGTGATCGAAGCGGGCTTTCCAGCCTCATCCCCAGGCGATCTGGCGGCGGTGCGGGCCATCGCGCAGCGCGTCAAAGGCGTGGCGGTCGCGGGCCTGGCGC
>JACDGC010000673.1 GCA_013815535.1 Ktedonobacterales bacterium | reverse complement strand
GGGCGGGGCTTTAGCTGAATCAGAGGGCGCTCCATGGTTTGCAGACCGCTGGGCAGATGAGCGGCAGCGTGTTGATCGAGCGACCATAGTGACTCATCATTGATGCCGAATGCGACACAGAGGCGGCTGGGGAAAGCGGGATTCGTTGCCAATGCCGCGATTGGGATGTCGCCATACACGGGTGCCGCAATGGTCGGGATCGCAAGTATCTGACGTACTTGCCATGTATACCCATCATCCGTGGAATGTTCCACCCGCACCGCCGCCGTGGGATTCTGCTGGTAGGCATCAACATTCCGATAATGCACGGTGCGATACCACCCATGGGGGGTGCTATAATCCAGTGCCATACTCGTCACAACGCCGCTTGTTGCATAGGATTCTTCTGGGATCTCTTCCCAAGTTTGCCCTAAATCGTCGCTGCGCCACAAAGAGTCCGATGGGTTGAAAGCGTACAACTTGCCCTGTCGCGCAAAAAAGGCACTTCCGCTTCGGGTGAGCGGGTGGAACTCGCCGCCATCGTTTGCAAGGTTGGGAGCGATGAACACGTTTCCCTTAGTTAGGTCAGTTACAACCAATGCACTTTGATTACCTAGCACGACTTGTGGCGCGCTCGCTGATGAAAACTTTGGTAGGTTCGCTATTTGCTGCCAGTGCACGCCACCATCCTGAGTGCGCCAGAGCGTGCCTTGCAGCGGGTCAAAGGGGGGATAATCTTCCTTGTTGTTGCCCGTGATCGCATAGGCCAGCCCCGGCACTTCCTGGCTGATCGTGAAATATGCGCGAGCCGACTTGGGGAGGGAAGCGGTCTGCCAGCGCTGCGCGGCTCCGGGCAAAGTGGCATGATGGCTGGCTATAAGCCCCAACACCACAATGAATGCAAGGATAACGCCCACCCCACCCCAGGTCATGCGTCCGTCGCGTTGGTGGGTGCCACGCTGCATGGCTGTGCCTTGCTGCTGTGCCTGCGCCATATGCCCCTGCATCGCACGCCACATGCGTGGTTGCCATGCGGTAGCATTGGGGTCTTCGCGGCGGAGCGCCTGTGCCATGCTGGCGAGCGCGGTGAGATGCGCCTGACACGCCCCACACGTGTCGACATGGGCTGCGATCTGGGCCGCACGCCGGGCTGATGTGAAACCATCGCGCCAAGCGGCGAGGGCCGCGAAGTCAAGCCGCAGGGAACACTCGGGCATCTCAACGACCCTCCTGAGAAAGATAGCGCTCACGGAACTGCTGCCGGGCGCGGGTGAGCAGCTTGCGCGCCGCCGCCAGCGAGATGCCCAGCACCTCGGCGGCCTCTGGTCCGGTGAAGCCATAGACATCGCGCAACAGCAGCAGCGCCCGCGCCTTCGGGGTGAGGGCACGGAGGATCTGGCGCACCTGTTCGCCCTCGGCGATGTCAGCGGCAGGGTCGCCACCGCTGGTGAGGACCAATTCGTCTAAGGGGGCTGCTGCGCCAACGGGGCTAGCGCGGCGCTGCCGATGGCGCAGGGCCAGATGCGTTGCCACACGGAGGAGCCACGCGATCGGCCGATCATACTGCCGAATGCGCTGGAAATGTTGCCATGCCCGCAAAAATGTCTCTTGGCTGATGTCATAGGCGCTCTCGTCGTTGCCCAACAGCCGCCGTAGATACGCTGAAACGCGTGGCTCATGCTCCGCGAAGAACCGTTCAAAGTCGGAGTCATCCGCTGTCGTGCGGGTCTCGGCTTTGCTCGCCTGGGGCGATTCCTCATCCGCAGGCGGTGTGCGGATGGCGAGCCATGCGAACCAGTTGGCCCAGCGCCACCCAGGTTCCCCCGCGACGATCAGCATCACACGGCATCTCCCGCTCAGGATGGAACAGTGCATTCCTCACCACTACTACATCCCCTTGATGAGCGCTGTGAGACATTGCCCGTGCAAACTCGGGCAAGTTGGCCGTATTGCTTGCATCACGGCGCCATTTTTCCAGTCACTTGCTCGCGCAGCAGCGGCAGCGTCACGGTGAAGGTCGAGCCTTGGCTGACGCGGCTCAGCACGGTGATGTCGCCACCGTGCGCCAGGGCGAATTCGCGTGCCAGGGCCAACCCCAGCCCATTGCCCCCCGCCACGCGCGAGCGCGCCGGGTCGGCCCGATAGAAGCGCTCGAAGATGTGGGGCAGGTCTTTGGGGTCAATCCCCATGCCCGTGTCGCTCACATGCACTTTGGCCGCCGCGCCCTCGACCGCGACGCTCAGATTGATGTGGCCGCCGCTGGCGGTGTAGTTGATGGCGTTTTCGGTGAGCGACATTAATATCTGGATGATCTGCGCGGTGTCGCCCGTGATCTGGGCGGGATCATTGCGAACCAGGGCCAACGTCAGCCCATGTTCGTGCGCCAGGGGCGCGACGGAGTCCGCCAGATCGGTCACCAGCAGATCCAGCCGCACGATCTCATGGTCCTGTGGCTGCCGTCCGTCATCGACGCGCGCCAGGCCCAGCAAGGTGTTGATCAAGCGGCCCAGCCGTTCGGCCTCCGCATTCACCTCGCGTAGCGTCGTCTGATAGTCTTCGGCGGAGGGGACGCCCGCCAGCGCCACATCCGTCATGCTGCGGATGACCGCGACGGGGGTGCGCAGCTCGTGGCTGGCATCCGCCACGAAGCGCCGTTGTTGAGCAAAGGCAGCGTCGAGTTTAGCCGCCATCTCATTGAAGGTCAAGGCCAACGTGTGCACATCATCGCGGCTGATGGGGACGGGCACCCGCTGCTGCAAGTCCCCCAGCGCGATCTGCTGGGCGGCTTGGGTGACGCGCCGCACTGGGCGCATCGCTCGCGTGGCGATGCCATAGGCCCCAATGCCGCCCAGCAGCACCAGCACGGGGTAGAGCAGCAAGAACAAGCGGTTATCTGGGAAGCTCGTACTTGTGACAGGGGTGCCCAGTTGCAAGATGGCGAAGACC
>JACDGC010000672.1:1910-2934 GCA_013815535.1 Ktedonobacterales bacterium | reverse complement strand
GAGTAGAAGCGCCCTATAGGATCGCAGCTTGAAATGAGGCAGCGGAACATGGCGTTGGCGCTGACGACTGCCCTCATCGCTGCTCAGATAAGCTATCTCTTTTGCTGGAGAAAGAACAATGACGCGTGCCCGACGTCCACTCGTGATAGCCTTGATTGGGATTCCGACTGCCTTGGTGGTGGTGCTGGCGGCGTTGGTGGTGGTGATCGTGCAACAGTATGGCGGCGGTGGGACGCTGGCTCATGGTACGGCGGTGCCCACGCTGCCGCCGACACCGACACCCGTCTTGCGCATTTCGCCCGCTCAGGGATGGGTGGCGTCGCAGCCAACGTTACCCTTCGCGCGCGCAGTCGCCTTTGGCACGAATGCTCCGCTTACTGGCTATGTTTGTGGGTCGCAGGGCGTGCAGACTGGTGGTGGGGCCTTGAATCAGCAACCGGTTGTTCTGCAACTCAGCCGCACGACGGATGGCGGGCGCACGTGGCAGACGCCCCAAACGCTCTCTTTCGGCCAAGGCTACGCCACCTGCGAATTGCATATTAATCCGGCGGATGCCAAAGACCTGTTGCTAGGCCGCATTCAGGGGTGCGATGTGGGGCCGTGCCAGGGCGACAGTGGCCTGATATTTGATTGGTATCGCTCACGTGATGGGGGCCAAACCTGGAAACATCTCACGTATCCCGCCAGTCTGGCGAGTGCAGCGGCGGCTAAAGGCTATTTTCTCTTTGATCGTTTCACGTGGGATGGTACGACACTGTATGCAGCAGTAAATGCCACCTGCTTAGGGGCATGCTATCCTGGCCCACCGAATACCATCTTGGTCAGCAAGAGTGGGGGGGCTTTCGTCGCGTTGCCCACCACGTCGCTTTCTGCCGCTTTGGGGGCACCACCCTACACCGCTTTCGTGACGCCCATCTTCTTCGTGAAAGGGACGTTGAGTGTGCTCTACGTCCATCAAATCTCCGGCGCGTGGGGGCAAGCGGGGACGTTAGGTGGTCTGACATCACGCGATGGCGGACAAACC
>JACDGC010000672.1:0-1900 GCA_013815535.1 Ktedonobacterales bacterium | reverse complement strand
ACCTTCACCCCGACGTGCAATGGCGTTGCGGTGCGTGATCGGTTGGAAATGAAAGCGACTACACCGACGACATTTTGGGGTATGTGTAATGATTCGCAAAAGAGCAACGGGGCAGCGCTGGTCGTGCTGTCACATGATGGACAAACCTGGACCGCCCTGGCCGCGCAACCCCCAGGTGATTTCACCGTTGATGCTCCATTCTTCACCACACCAGATGGCATGCTCTATATAGGGACCACAGGGACGAACGGTGGCATTCTGCGAATGTCCGCCAATGCAACCGCCTGGCAACTGATCGATCCTGCTGCTGCCTCTTCCCCCTATTATTATCTTGCGACGGTTTCATGGGATGTCACTGGCCACACCGTGGCGGTGTGGTGCCAGACAGTCACGACGAAAATGGTCACCAATGGTGCCTTTGGCCCGACTGCAATCCCCACGAGTTTTGGCCTGGCATATCATACAGCGGTGCCGATAGAACATGATGCGGCGCGGTTACGCGGTCTTCTTTTTTCGGGGTTTTGGCGCGGGCAGGGTCATCACATAGGTGGCGCTGCGCTCCAGCCAGTCGCGCAGCAGGTCGTCATCAGCGATGATATGGGGGGGAACCACCACATAGACTTTGCTGGGTGGTTCGCCGTCATGTTGCAGTGGTTGGGCGTCGGGTTCGCGCAGCAGGGTGGCGCGGTCGGTTTCGCTGAGCTTCAGCGCCAGCCCTTGTTCTGCCAATGATCCACATGGCCGCGCCGCATGGTAGAGCATGTGCCCGCCAAACATTGGTCGGAAGGTCAATTGCAAGATAGGCGAGTTTTGCGCGGCGGCTTCGACGCGGGCGCGCAGGGCGGTGTGGGTTGGGTTGGTCATGGGGCCTCCTCATCGCGGGCGAGAGCGATCTCGCGGGGCGTCAATACGCGGTACGATCCGGAGCGGGGGGCGACATCCGCCAGCCGCAGCCGCCCGATGCGGACGCGAATGAGCCGCTCGACACGTGCCCCAACGGCGGAAAACATGTGGCGCACCTGGCGCTTGCGTCCCTCGTGCAGCACCACCGCGACCCAGTGTTGGCCAGGTTCGGCGGGGGCACGCACTCGCCAAACACGCGCGGGGGCGGTGGGGCGCTGATTCTCGGTCATCAGCACCACGCCGCGCCGTAATTCGGCCAGGGCTTCATCACTGACGGGGTCGCTCAGCAGTGCGTGGTACTCTTTTTCTTTTTCGTAGCGCGGATGGGTCAGTTGCAGCGTCAGCGTGCCATCATTCGAGAGCAAGATCAAGCCCTCACTGTCCGCGTCCAGGCGGCCCACGGGGACGAGGCGCAGATCTTGCAAGCGCTGCGGCAGCAAATCGGCGATGATGGGCCGACCCTCAGGATCGGCTGATGATGAAATGTAGCCAACGGGCTTATTGAGCGCGACGGTGGTGGTGTCTGCCACGGGCTGCACGCGCTGCCCGCGTACCAACACCACGTCATGCACAGGATCGACGCGCGTGCCCAAGGTGGCGATGATGCCATTCACCGTCACCGCGCCAGCGGTGATCAAATCTTCAGCGGCGCGACGTGACGCGATGCCCGCGTGGGCGAGGTATTTTTGCAGGCGCTCACTCGCGGGGGCGACATCAGGGGGCTCAGCGGTCATAGCTGAGCCGGGCGTGCTCGACCTTCAAGCAGCGATCCACCACGACGCCTAATCCCGCCTGCTGGGCGCGTTCGATGGCGGCTTCATTGATGATGTCAAGCTGGAACCAGATGGCGTCGGCTTTGGCCGCGATGGCATCATCGACCACAGGCATGACTTCATAGGGATTGCGAAAGACATCCACGACGTGGATGTGCTCCGGCACGTCGGCCAGCGACGGGAGGATGGTTTGCCCCAACGCTGCTTGGCCCGCAGCCTTGGGG
>JACDGC010000032.1 GCA_013815535.1 Ktedonobacterales bacterium | reverse complement strand
ACGCTGGGCAGGTGGCGTGCATCTTCAGCGAACTCATTGAGCGTGGGGGGGCCGAACGCCGCGCGGCACAGGCGCGGACCCGGCAGTTGGAGACAACCATCGCGGCGATGAGCGAGGGTGTGGCGCTTTATGACGCGCGGGGGCAGTTGGTGCAGCTCAACGCGGCGGCCCAGATCCACATCGGGCTGCACGACCCAGACGCGGTGGGGGCCTTTATGGCGCTGCCCGACGCGGAACGCGCGCGGCGGTTGCAACTGGGCGATGCTCAGGGTCGGCCCCTGCCGGTGGCGGAGCTGCCCCACCAGCGCATCTTGCGTGGCGCAACCCTGACGGCGATGGACGCCCTGGACCTGACGTGTACGCCCTTCACCGGCCAGCGCGCCATCTGGAGCTTCGCGGGAGCGCCGCTACGCGATGAGGCGGGCGCGATCACCGGGGGCGTGCTGACCTTCCGCGATGTCACCGCGCAACGCCACCTCGAACAGCACACCCAGGAGGTGCTGGCAGCGGTGTTGGCCATGGCGGCGGCGCTGACGACCGTCCCAGAGCCAACCACCGCCTCGTCGGCGAGCGGGGTCCTGACGCAGGTGGTGCGCCTCGCCCACGGCGTGCTGCGTGGGGTGGCAACCAGCGTGGTGACGACAGCGAATGCTCAGCAGCGGCTTACCCCACTGGCGGTGGTCGGCTTACTGCCGGCGGACGAAGCCCGTTGGTGGACGCAGGTAAGCGCGACGCGCCTCACCGACGCCGCCCCTGCCCCGGCCGCCGCGCATCTGTTGGCCGGGGAGGAAACGCTGCTGGTGGCGGCATCGGGATGGCCGCTTGATGCGGATGGGCAACCGCCGACGGCGTTGGTCGTGCCCGTGCCGCTCGCCCACGATACCCTCCTTTTGACCGTGACCCGTCCGGCGGGAATGCCCTTTACCGCGCCGGAACGGGAACTGGCGCGCACCGCCGCGCGTCTCGCCGCGCAGGTCGTGGAGCGCGAACGGTTGCTGGCAGCGTATCTGGCGACGCAGGCGCGCGCTGCGGCCCTGGTCGAGGTGAACCGGCGGATGGATGAATTTCTGGGCATCGCCAGCCATGAACTGCGGACGCCGCTGACCAGCGTGACGGCGAATGTGCAACTCAGCGCGCGGGGGCTGGCACGCTTGCGGGAGGCTGGGGACCTCATTCCGACTACGGCGCTGACGCGGTATGAGCACCTCGCGGGGCGCACCGCGCAGCAACTGGCCCGTCTGGCGCGCCTGGTAGACGACCTGCTGGATGTGTCATGCATCACCGCTGGGCAACTCGCGCTGCGCGTTGCGCCGACGGATCTCCGTAGGGTGGTGCAGGAAGCGGTCGCACTGGTACAGACGGCGTGGCCGGAGCGCACTATCACCATGAGTTACCCCCGTTCCGGGGCCCTCACGCTGGTGCTGGATGGCGAGCGCATCAGCCAAGTGGTCGTGAATCTGCTGACGAATGCCTTCAAGTACAGTGCGCCGGACACGCCGGTGCGGATCACGGTGCGCCGGGGTAGGGGTACTGTGCGCGTACGGGTTCAGGACCAGGGACCGGGGATTCCGCGCGGGCAGCAGGCGCAGATCTTCGAGCGCTTCTATCGGGTGCCGGGCATCGAGCAGCAAAGTGGCTCCGGGGTGGGTCTCGGCCTGGGCCTCTACATCTGCCGGACGATTATCGAGCGCCACGGCGGCACGCTGGGGGTGACGAGTACGCCCGGTGTCGGCTCGACCTTCTTCTTCATCCTCCCCACCCTGCCAGCACGGCGTCAGCGTTCTTGAACAGGGAAGGAGACTGCGGCATGCACGCCGTAGCGCTCGCCCCCAAGCGCACGCCTAGGGAAAGAACCAGCGGGTGAGGCTGAGGCAAGGAGGGAGGAGCAGCGGTCCACATCCGCAACGGCCTGAGTACACACACTGTTCTGCTCGGGGAGCGGCAAACAGAAGGACAGGGGAGGGGAATCGCGGAAAAGTTGCCAGCGTATGGTGGTCCCCTTGACCTTCGACGAAGTTTGGGAAAGTGAGCGCGTTGCGATGCGGCTACGTCTGCTGAACTCGCGTCTCTGCCAGGATATGACCTGGCAGGAAGCATCCCCGTAGAGCATTGCGCTGGCAAGCCAGCTCGTGAGGCACTAGTGACCACGACTGCGCGGCCATCCTTGCGATGCCAATAGCCTGGGAAAGCAGACAAGGCGCAGCCTGAGACGTGTCCCATCTGGGGAACTGCGACCGAGTTGCCGTCTTTTTTTGCCCCTAGTAGCTGGGAAGCGTCGCGCCGCCTCCCGGCAAACTAGAGAGGCGGCGTTATTGCGGAGGACGCACTGGTGCCATAGGCACACCACGCCAGAACGCTTAGGCGAAAAGCGTCTCCTGGTGCGCCCGGCCCCAGTGGCGTTGTTGCGCCAGTGCCGCAAGAAACGGTTGCATGCTATCAGTGTCCCCAGTGATGACATCAACCGTCACCGGGGGTGGCTCGGAGGACGTAGCGTAGGCTAGCAACTGCCCGATATGGCTGGCTTGCCAGAGCACCTGTCCCTCGCCAACGCCTGCAATCGTCTTGCCATGCTTGTACGCTTCGTCGATGAAGGGGTCGGCTTAGCAAAGGGGCCGAAAACGTTGTTAAGCGCACCAGCGGAGGATTGGTATGGTCTGTTAGCCAAGCAGCCAGCGGGCTGACAGGCAGAGTACCGCCAGGAAAGCGTCGGTGATGGCTGCAGGGACGCATGCGCCCTCCCAGGACTTTTGGGGCCACCTCGGCTGCATCTCTTGTTAAAGGGAAAGGGTTCACTCGCCCTTTATCTGTCGTTTAACATGCTGTTTTCGTATCCCAAAGTGTCCCCTCTGCCTGGTAACGAAAAGCCGAGAGACCCTTTTCTCCCTTCTTTCCCCCCTCTTGGCTGGGAAGCAACCGCTATTCCAGATTTTCGCTGCGTTTCCCCGCAGTCGGACCAGCGACCCCCCGCACGGTCTGATGCACCTGCGCCTCATTGATGAGCGTCGCGAGGTCGCCTGCGGTCTCACGTTGCCCCCCAAACCAGGAATTTACTTCCATGCCCAGTAAAAGAATGAACGCGAGATAATAGAAAAACGCGAGGGCCACCACCAGCAAACCAATCATCGAACCATAGTGCTCTGGTCGCAAGAGCGCGGTGGTGTACAAGGGGAAAAGCAGTTCATAAAAGACGAGCAATCCTCCCGCGATGAGGGCACCTTTCCAGACCTCTTGAAAGTGCGCCCGGCGGTTGGGGACGAGCCAAAAGATGACCCCAAACAGGACCGTCGCACTTCCCACGCCAACCAGGATACCGACCACCCATGCGAGCACGGCCCCAAATCCTCGGTGGGTTGGGAGGCCCACCACCTGGAACAGCACCCCCGGAAGAATGGAAGCGCCAAGAATCAAGGGAATGAGCGCGAGATAAAGCAGGGTCATCCCCACCGCCATGACGTTTTGCGGGACGGCGCTGCGTCCTTTTAAGCGCAAGATAATCCCGAAGCAATTTTCCATCGTGATGAAGAGCCGCGAGCTCGCGAAAACAGAGGTGAGCAGGCCAATGATGAAGATGAGGCCCGCTTCACGCCGGAGATTGGTTTGCACGCCATCTACGATTTGGGGGCCGATCCCCGTAGGCAGCGCGGCAATGAGGCTGCTCCGGACCGACGCTTCGGTCACGGGAGACACTAGGCTGAGGGCGAGGAGGACCAGCAGCAGGGGGAGCAACGAGGTGAGGAAATTATAGGCGAGCATGGAGGCGAGTTGGGGGACCCAATCATTGGTCACCTTTGCCCCAAAGTCACGCAGCGGCTGGCTCATCTGCAAGAAGTGCTTCCGATTCACAATAGACTCCTGTGCGAGTGGTTGATGTCTTCGCGCAACACGCGCGTCCTACCGGTACGCCTGATTCTAACGCGGATTCCCGGTGCAAACGGAGATTCGCCCCAAATACGCTATCCTTGCCGTCCTTATACACCCTAACTTCCCCGCTCCTGCTCCTGATGCTTCTTCAGCTACGACTGGCGCTCCGGCTTCATCGACTTTTGCTGGTCCCATTCTTACGCACGAGGGGGTTGCTATGACGAGACAACGTTCCCCATGGGTGCCAAAATCCCATGGCGTGATCATGCTCATTAAGCTATGGACTGCAGGGCTGATCGTGTTGATGCTTATGGGGGTGCGTCCTTATGGTGGTCCTGTTTTTTCGGTGATTTCAAGCGCTTCCATTACGTTTGTAGTCACCCACTGCTGAAAGCCGCAGCAACATTGAGCGAGCGGGTGTGATCAAACGTCACGCCCGTGTTATCTTGTGTTGCTACGTTTAAGTGCGGTTTTTACCGCCCGTTGGTTCAAAGACCATAGTTGCTCGTATTGCGTTTGCTCCGTTTTGAGACAGGGCACAACTCGTGTTCTCTAGTGTCTGATGTGCATTATCAACGAAGTATCCTGTTCGTTTAAGCCACCATCCTCATTGGGGAACAATAGCGTTTCGCCGACTCAAAGCATGAGGCAATGATGCTCAGCTTGGGACGAGCCTGCTGAGACAAGAAGAATAAGGGAATGGACGCCTCCGCGGTTGTGGTACAACATATTCGGGCGCTGCGTGAACCCAACGTCCATGCGTACATGCCCGTGTTAGAAATCGAGCTTGCCATTGGGGCATTTGACGAGTGGTCTAGCACAGAGTGCGCCACCATGCCCGACCGTTTACTAGCCTGGTTGCCGGGTTTACAAGAATATCGCTGTAGCGTGGGTCGCCCTGGTGGCTTCATTGAGCGATTGCGGCGGGGGACATATCTGCCCCACATTGCCGAACATCTGACGCGGGAACTGCAATCGCTCATGGGCTTCGAGGTGGGGTTTGGCCGGGCACGTAGCACGGGCATGCTGGGGCATTATCGCGTGGTCATCGCCTATCAAGAGAAGACCCCGGCGCGGGCGGCCTTTGCTGTCACACTCCGCTTGACCATTGCGACGCTGCTCGATGCCCCCTTTAATTAGGAACAAGAGTTGGCCCAGTTACACGAGATCGCGGATATCTACCGTTTGGGGCCAAGCACCGGGACCCTGGTCGCAGCGGCACGGCAACGGCGCATCCCCGTAACGCGCCTGACCCCCACCGGCAGTTTGGTGCAGCTGGGCTGGGGGATGCACCAGCACCATCGCGGTGGATATCTGCCAGGAAAAACCTCTCACCAATCAGTTCCTGCGTAGCGTGGGCATTCAGGTAACGATGGTCGCTCGGTAACGTCCGCTGACGATGCCTGGCAGGCGGCCCAAGAGATTGTCGGTCCGGTGGCGGTGAAGCCCGAAAACGGGAACCAAGGCAAGGGGGTCAGCGTCAACCTGCACACCGAGGCGGAGGTACGCGCCGTCTATACGCTGGACCGCGCATATGATGGCAATGTATTGGTGGAGCGCGCCATTCGCGGCAATGATTACCGTCTGCTGGTGGTGAATGGTAAGCTGGTTGCCGCTGCCCGGCGCGACCCTGCCCAAGTGGTGGGTGATGGGCAGCACACTGTCACTGAATTGGTTGAGCTCGCCACCCAGGACCCCCAGCGGCGCGAGGGATATAGCGGCACCCTCTCATGCATCCATCTCGATGACGCCGCCGACCTCGTGCTGGCTCAACAAGATTTGACGCGCGCCACCATTCCCGCTGATGGTGAGATAGTGCGCCTGCGCCAAAATGGCAACCTCTCCACCGGCGGCACACTTCGCCTTAGCCTTCGCTACGTAAGTGGGCACTATCTCGGATGCCCAAAGTATCCGCTAAGTCAGCAAAAGATGGCGCTATCAGTCACTTTCCCTGTCCAAAAAGCGCGTTTTATCGGAAGACGATAGTGCCCAACGGCGGAGTTGAGGCGATGGCGAAGTATGGGCGGCGCCGCAACTGATGTTACCGACACGGTACATCCATCAATCATCCGCATCGCGGAACTTGCTGCACAGATGCTGGCATTGGATGTGGCAGGGATCGATCTGTTGTGTGACGACATCGCGCGACCCTTCCGTGAGCAAGAGGGGGCCATTGTGGAGGTCAACGCCGCCCCTGGTTTGCGGATGCATTTGGCCCCAACCGAGGGGAAACCGCGCGATGTCGGGCGGCCCATCGTCGAGATGCTTTTTCCCCCAATGCGCCGACGCGCATTCCCCTCATCGCGGTCACTGGGACTAATGGCAAGACAACGGTGACGCGCCTCATCGCGCATATGTTTGCGACGGCGCAACAGATAGTGGGCATGACCTGCACGACGGCATCTAGATTAAAAATGAATGGGGCAGCGAACGGATCGTCGCGGGCGATTGCTCTGGTCCCCAAAGCGCCCGCACGGTGCTGCTGCATCCACGGGTTGAAGTCGCCGTGCTCGAAACGGCCAGGGAGGGCATTTTGCGCGAAGGGTTAGCCTTTGATGCCTGTACCGTGGGCGTTGTCACGAATATCAGCGCCGACCATTTGGGGCAAGGGGGCATCACCTCGCTCAACGATCTCGCGCGGGTCAAGCAGGTCGTCATCGAAGCGGTGCCCACTACGGGGACGGCAGTCCTCAATGCCGAAGATCCCCTGGTGGCCGAGATGGCCGCGCGACGGAGGGGCGCATCATCTATTTCAGCACCAACCCCGATAACCACAGCGTTGCCGCGCATCGCCACAGTGGCGGCGTCTGCTTCCTGGTGGAAGATGACTGGGTGGCGTTGCGCCAGGGCAGGGAGCGCATTCCGTTGATCGAACTGCGGCGGGTCTCTGCGACCGCAGCGGGCCGCATCCGTTTTATGGTACAAAATGTCTTGGCAGCAACTACAGCGGCGTGGGGGCGGGGCTGCACCCTGTTTTCATCAGGCGCGCCCTCACGACTTTTGCGAGCGATGACGAACAAGCGTTAGGGCGATTACATCACCGCACTATCGGCGAGGTCGACGTGCCGCTCGACTATGGGCACAATGCCGCCGCCCTCGCTGCCCTCGGCGAAGCCATTGCAAGTTTTGCCCCCGTCACACCACAATGGTGATCGGTCTGCCAGGGGCTCGACGTGATGATGATCTTAAGGCCACCATCGCCGCGACCCTCCTGTATGTCAACCGCTATGTGTTGCACGATCTGCTGTATCGCCGAGGTCGTGCAGCAGGCGAGGTGTCACGCTTATTACACCAGCAGATTCCGGCGGATCGCCCCGTGCAACTGGCGGAGGGGCAACGCCAAGCCCTCGCCGAGGTTTGGTCCACCCTGCAACCAGGCGAGTGGATCATTATCATCGCAGATGAGGTTAATGATATCCGCGCGATCCTGCACGACCTGGAAAACCCTGGGCAACAACAGACAAAGGATGATTGCGATTTTTCTGCCGCATCCATTGCAGCAACTGAGGCGCACGTATGGTAAGCGCCGGATGGGCCACCTTGATCGAAGGCGGCGATATCTATACCCCAGCCCCCTTAGTCACGCGCTCACTCTTGGTCGGCGGAGGCAGCATCGTCGCCCTTGGCTCGGTGGAACGCGACCAGGTTGCCGTATTCGATCCGGCGTGCCAGATCCTTGATGCGCGCGACTGCATCGTCATGCCCGCGCTGCTCGATCCCCATGAACATATCCGGACTATCGCCTGCGCGTGCCGCAATAACGGGAAGCAAGTTAGCGGTGTGAAGGGGGGGGTAACTATGGTGGCTACCCCTCCATGCGAAAGAAAAACGCCATGACCATGAACGATGAGCAAGTCCTGCCAAGGCAAGACGAGGCAGAGCAGCACGCTAGGGAAAGCGTCGAGCGGGAAACCCTTGACTTCTTTAGTCGCCCTATGGTGGTCGTGGGGTTGCCAGATGGCCGACGAGGGGTGGTGATGAAGGGGATGTGCGAGGGGGTGGAAGTGGACGCCCCGGTTCAGGTAAGGCGTCTGTGACGTTCTCGGACCACCAAAGGCGAGGTGTGGTTGGTGCGAGTCGATACCGAGTGCGCTCGCCAGACCATGCCGACGCTCAACGATGAAGCTGTCGCCTTTTGGCTGGCGTCGAGCACCCCGTTGAATTCCAGAGTGGGGAATATGGTATAAACTGATATCGGAGATAGGAGATTGCCCGGACGATGCCAGAGCAGGCGGGCCGAGTGCCACGCAGTGGTCAGGCACTGGCGCACCACAAAGGAGGAGGGGGTCATGCCCGATCATGACACGGCACACCCAGCGTTGGTGTCCACGAGCGTGCCAGGATTGGATGTGGTCCTGGGCGGTGGCTTGTTCCAGGGTGCGTTAGTGCTCATCATGGGACCACCGGGCAGTGGCAAAACCACCCTCGCCACCCAGATCGCCTTTGCCGCCGCCCAGGCTCACCGTAAAACGATTGTTTTCACGGCGCTCTCGGAATCCACGACGAAACTGTTGAAGCACCTCCAGCGCTTTGCCTTCTTTGATGCGTCCCTCATTGGCGTCGAGATCGTCTTTTTCAGCTTAGAAGCGTTTCTCGCCGACGGCGTCGCCGCCGCCAGTGACGCCGTGATTGCGGCCACCCGCCAGGTAGGCGCGGAGCTGGTGATCATTGATGGCTTTCGCGGGATCACCGGCGTCGCGAGCGATCCCCAGCAGGCGCGCGCGTTTCTCTTCGATGTCGGGGCCGCCTTGAGTCTGGCGGGCACCACCACCATCATCAACAGCGAGGCCGAACCGCGTGACCCGAAGTTATTCCCGGAATCCACCACCGCCGATGTCATCCTGGGCCTCACCTATGGCGTGCGCGATCGGCGGGCATTGCGCGGGATCGAAGCGATCAAGGTGCGGGGCGGAACGCCATTGCCCGGCATTCATGCACTGGGTCTGGATGGCACGGGGGTGCTGGTCTACCCGCGCATCGAGACCCAGGCCATTACGGCCCTCCCGCGGCCCGAGGTTGTCGCGGCCTTACCCCCATGGGCGGCCAGCGCCACGTCTCTGACCACCGCGGCCTTCGGCATTCCCGCGTTGGATGCTCTGCTCAGTGGTGGGGTGACACGCGACACGAGTACCCTACTGACCGGCAGCTTAGGCACCGGCAAAACCCTGCTCGCGCTCCACTTTGCCCTGGCGGGGGTGGCGGCGGGCGAACCAGTGGTGATGCTCAGCTTCCGCGAGACCTTGCCGCAACTCCTGGCGAAAGCCGATGCCTTTGCCCTGGGGGCGACCCTACGCGCCGGTTTGGCGGCGGCGGGACCGCTGACGCTCATCCGCTGGGAACCGGTGGAATTAGTACCCGAACAGGTGCTGGATCATCTGCTGACCATCCTGGCCCAGACCCACGCGCAGCGCCTAGTCATTGATAGCCTGGTCGAACTGCAACGCGCCGTGACCGAAACGAGTAGTCGGGGGCGCATCGCCAACGTCATCGCCGCCCTCTTAGCCGTGTTGCGCCAGCGTAAAGTGACGTTGCTGGGGGTGCTGGAAACGTCCGTAACGGTGACTAGCACCCCCGATTTTGCCGCCGATCCCCTGGCCATTCTGGCGGAAAATCTGCTCCTGCTGCAACACGTGGGGCAGGAGGAGCAGATTCAGCGCATGCTGACGGTTCTCAAAATGCGGTTTGCGCCGCATACGCTGACGCGTTATCCGTTTACCATTGCTGCCCCGGAGGGCATCCGCCTGGGGCCGTCCGACACCGACCGCTAAGACGAGTACCTCACCAAGGGGGACCGAGTGGACCGTGGAGCGCGAGCGAATGGATCACAACGAAGCGACCGAAAATTCGGTGCCGCAACGGCAGGCCCGGCTGGTGCTGATTGTTGATGATGAACCCGCCATTGCCGACAGCGTGGCAGCGGTGGTCGAAGATGCCCGCTATGACGTGCTCATCGCGCATGGAGGTAAGCAGGCGCTGGTGCTGGTCGCGCAGCAGTGGCCGGCCCTGGTCATGAGTGATGTGATGATGCCCCTCATGGATGGCCCCACGTTCGTGACGGCCCTGCGGGCCCAGGCGGCGCACTGGCACTTGCCGATGCCGACGATTGTCTTCATGACCGCCGCCAGCCGCCGGGCGGTGGCGGGCGTGGTGTTCGATGCGCTGGTGGAGAAACCCTTTGAAATTACCACCATAGATGCGCTGCTGGTGCGCTTTTTAGGCGAGAGCGGGTGAGATACCGCGTGCGGCAGAGTCACCGGGGACCGCGTTCCCCGGCCCTGCTGCCCGATTCGGGGCGATGAGCACGGTCGTCATCTTCCTCGTTTCCCCGGCGGTTGGCGACGAGGCTGACTCACTCTGTGCCACCTTTCGTCCCTCTGGGCCTGGGGGGACGAAGCGGGACGGCCACCTGCGCCGTATCGAGCCATTATTATTGGCAAACCATAAGAGGCCCACTGGCTCGATGCGACCATCACCGACCGGCAGGAGGTGGTGTCGTTGTTACAGCCGTATCCTTCGGAAGCCCTGAACCTGTATCTCGTCAGTAGGCGAGTGAACGCCGTCACCAACAAGGGTCCCGCCCTCATCGCCCATTTGGTCTAGCAGTAGACAATTCGGTGCGCGATGGGGGTCGTGAGGCGAGAGAACGGGGCGGGGGTCATCCTGGCGGAGATCGGCGCGTCTGCGGGGGATATGGAGGGCACTGAGCCTGAGTGCCCAGCGGCGCTCGCCGACGTGAAATGCTGGGGGCAAGCGATGGCGAGGAGGTTCAGCGAATGGATGTGCTCTTTAACCTCTTAGCGCAGCGCGGCGAACAGGGTCTGACGTTGACCCTGCTGGACCCCTTGAACATCCCGAAAGGGCCGCATACGCCGCTGCGGTTCACGCGGGGGGATGGCATCGAGGTCTATGTGCAGGTGTAACTGGCAGATGGTGCCCCTCCCCACGCCTGCCGAGCGCACGGCGCTCCTGGCTCGCATCCATCGCATCGTCGAGCGCAATCCCCGCGACCCGAGTGGTCCCGACTGGGATGGGGTATCTCAGGACAGCAACGACCCCGATTGAGTGATCCTTCGTCCCACTTGGGATGCACCGGAAGAAATATCTCGTATTCGGAAAATCGGGTTGATCCCGCTACTTGTTCTCCCTACTCTTGTATCCCTCTACGACTTGATCCACAATCACGCGGCGCGACTATCCCCCGATATTCCGATGAGAGAATGTGCGGTATCCATCAGGAGTGTCGAATTTTTTGGGCAGGATTTTGCGCGAGAGCAATGATATGGTAGGGAAGGGAGAATATGATGCAGTCTCATCTCGATAACCAACCATCAAGCGTTCCATCCCATCCTGCTCAGGTGCAGGAGACTCTCATCAAGCAATCCGGCCAGCTTTTTGCCGCGGCATGGCCGAAGTTGCTGCGTATTGCTCAAGCGATGGGCCAAGCGCAGGTTGCGGAAGACATCGCACAAGAAACCTTGCTCGAAGGGTGGCGGCACCTTGATCGCGTCACCTCACTTCTGCACTTTGATGCGTGGCTGGGAGCGATCTGCCGCCATGTTTGTCATCGCCATCAGCATGCCCAGCGATTCGCTGATTCCCATACACTTGATGCCGAGTGGGGCGAGGATGCGATCTTAGGCGAGGCCTACCAGAGTCCTGATCCTTTGGAAGAAGTGACCCGTACGGAACTCATCACGCTGGTCGACCGTGCGCTCAGTTCGCTTTCCCCTGAAGCGCGAACCGTGCTCACTGCCTGTTATGTCGCAGAATTACCCCAACAAGAAATTGCGCAACGCTTGGGGATCACGCTCAAAGCCTTAGAAACACGGCTCTTACGCGCGAAGAGAGGTCCGTCAAATTCTTTGCGGAGGGTTGCGCCAGGAGGCAGAAGCCTTTGATCTGCTTCCTTCCAGTGAACCTTCCCTTGGTTGGCGTGAATCGCGCATTTGGTGCAACCATTGTGGCTCCACCTATTTACGCGGCATCTTTGCCCCGCTCCCAGATGGCGGCATCAATTTCCGCCTCCGGTGCCCACACTGCTCACCGGATACTGATGTCGATTTCGTCGATACATCCGGTTATGTTCAGCTGAACCAGATTCACACGTTTCGTCCCGCACTCAAGCGGGTGGTCCACCACTTCCATCCCTATTATCGCGCGGGGTTGTTCAGTGGGCAGCATCCCTCGTTCTGTTGCGGCTGGCCAGTGAAGCCTTGCATCGTGCATGCCGATGCGATGCCCTTCCGGGTGATGCCACACCATTATTATGTGATGCAAAGATGCCCCTGTTGTGGGGAGTCACCGAATTCCTCGGCGCTCTCTGTAGCGGCGTTTGGCCATCCGATCATTGCCGAATTTCGCGCTGAACATCCCCGTTGGATCGCGTTACCTGACCACATGACGGAGTATCAGGGACAATCTGCGATCCAATTTCACCTGGCTGATCGCGTCAGCGCTGCAACGTGCACCTATTATGCTCATGCCCAAACGTTGCAAGTGCTCGCAGTTTTTTGCGCATGAAGGGTATCTCGCATGTTTCCAGATACGTCCTCTTCACGTTTTTCTCCCCATTCCATCTGGCATTCCTCCATCTTCCTCAAATTTTGGATCGGTCAGAGCGTCTCAAAACTCGGGGATAGTTTTGCGCAATTGGCATTACCCCTCTTGATTCTGCAAATCACGCCCAATCCCCTTGCCCTTGGTCTGGCTGAGGTGGCCTACATGGTGCCCTATCTCCTCTGTGGTTTCCCTGCTGGCGCGTTGATGGATCATTTGCCACGACGACGTATCATGATGCTCTGCGATGGCATCCGCCTCGGCATCTTCGCATTGTTGGCCTTACTGCTCATTGCCGGCAAGCTCCATGCCGGAACCCTCTGGATCATCTATTGCCTCCAGGCGGTGAATGGGGGAGCGACGATCTTTTTTGATATGGGCTATCTCACAGCGATGCCAACGATCGTCCCCGCACCGCAATTACTGGCTGGCAATAGTGCTATGCAAGTCTCGGATTCGACGACCCAATTGGTTGGCCCACCGCTCGCGGGGGGAGGGTTTCAACTGTTTGGTGCGGCCCTCACGCTCATCAGCAACGCCGCCTCATTTGCGGTATCTTTGCTCTCGCTCTTCGTGATTCCCCAGGAATTTCGTTCAGGCGAGATACCGCCTCGGAGCAAACTCACCATCGCTTCCGTGTGGCGAGAAATAGCGGTGGGAGCACGATTTGTCTGGAAACAACCAGTGCTCCGTTGGTCAATCGTCCTCATCGGCTCAAACAATTTTTTCACCAATGTGAATTATTATGTCATTCTGTTCCGGATGCGGGAGCAATTCCATTTTAGTGGTGGATTGATTGGTAGCATCTATGGCTGTCTGGCAGTAGGGGGCATGGTAGGGAGCATGGTTGCTGGAAGAGTGGGAAAACGGTTGGGGATGTTGCCATTGACGCTCGGCATTGCCATCGTGATGCCCTTAACCAATCTGGCCTTTGTAGTGACCACTCAGCCATGGGTGATGATGATTGCCGAATTCCTCCTAGGGGTAGGAATTGTCGTGATTAATATCAATATCCTGACGCTCCGCCAATCCATCACGCCAGACGCGATGATGGGACGGATGAATAGTTTCGTGCGCATCACGGCTTGGTCACTCATTCCGGCAGGAGCATTTTTCGGGACGTTCTTGGCCATACCGCTCGGGTCAACCACCATTATTCTGGGGAGCAGCGTGTTCGCGACGCTCATTGCGGGTGGGATATTTCTGTCACCGCTTCGTCGCACCATATGACATCGCTGGATGGTGCAACAATTTCTCAATAACGAGAGTTTGCATCACGTGTTGTAGCGGTATGAAACCAGCAAACCGGTCAGCTCCTCGCTCCGCAAATATTTTACGTACTTCTTGGTCGAGAAGAGAAGGGTGGATGTTTTAGGCAATCTGTTTCGAAAGGCGCACACGCTTCTGAACTGACGTTAGCCAGTTGAGGGTTGTCTTACCCCCTCGATGACACGGGAGCCGTATCCGCCCCCTGGTTTTCCCGTTTGATAGTTCCCTCCCCTCTGCGTCGCCACGCACAGTGTACGTCCGATCGGCTCGGCGACCACCACGTGCCGGTGGTGTTCCCCCTTTTGGTTGCGGTGGCCCTTGGCATTCCCATCAGGCAGTCCTCGCACGTGTGACCGCGCACAAAGAATTGCGAGAGCGGCATGGCGGTTCCTCCCGGTCATCTGAGCCCATCAATGCTCTCCATCTGGTAGTGATGGTGGAAGCCGTGCTGGTGACTTTCCGTCTTCGTTGGTTGCTGGTCTGCCACTGCAGACCAG
>JACDGC010000671.1 GCA_013815535.1 Ktedonobacterales bacterium | reverse complement strand
GCGCAGCAGCTTCAGCGCCACGATCCCTTGTGTGTGGGTGTCGCGGCAGCGATAGACCAACGCGGTGCCACCCTGCCCCACGCGCTGCTCCACCTCGTAGCGCTCCGCGACGATATCTGGCGCGGTGGCGACCGATGCGCTTTCGGGCTGGCTCATGCAATGTGGTCCCTTTCACTGCTGGCAAAGTCACCCCCATTGTACACTACCATACGAGCAAAACGAAATCGCCGCGTCCCACCGCACTGGCACCTCTGCTTCCGCAACAAGCGAGGTTGCACCGCTTCAACCGATTTCGTCGTGCCCCAATGCACCTGTGAGGGAGGTAGAAGAGGATGATCACAATGATTGAGCAAAGCTTGATAGCTCTCGAAGCCACCCATGGCATCCGCATCCTCTATGCGTGCGAGTCCGGCAGTCGCGCGTGGGGTTTTGCCAGCGACGATAGTGACTATGATGTGCGCTTCATCTTTGCCTATCCCCGCGACCGCTATCTGCGGCTCGACGACCCGCGCGATACCATCGAGCAGATGAGCGACGAACTCGACTTTACCGGTTGGGACATCCGCAAAGCGCTGCGGCTGCTCCGCAACACGAACCCTGCCTTGCTCGAATGGCTCAGTTCACCCATCGTTTATCGTAGCGTTGGCACGTTGCACGACGAATTGGTGGCGATCAGCCAGCGCTTTCATGCGCCGCTGGCTATCCACTGGCATTATCTGAAGATGGCCCGTGGCAACTTCGCCCAATATATCGCGAATCCCGCTGAACGCGGCGAACGAGTCCTCACCAAGAAATATCTCTATGTCGTCAACCCGCTTGCCAAGTTGCTGTACTATGAGCGCCATCACGCGCTGCCCCCGCTGGAACTGGATGCCGCGCTAGCGGGGCTAGCTCTGCCCACCGATCTGCGCGCCGAACTGGAGCAGTTGATCGCGCTGAAGCGTAGCGGCTGGGAACTAGGGCGTGGGCCTATCAGCGCGACCCTCAACGCGTGGATCGTCGCTGAGATGACGCGCTTGCAAGCATCCGCGCCCCCTCCCACGAAACATCCAGAACTGACCGCCATCCTAGATGAACTCCTCACCCGCGTGTTAGCTGAGGGCTAAACCACGGATGCTTACTGTCAACTGCAAAGGGATTATCGGTCAATAACCCTCTTCAGCGACCAATATCTTGGCATGTTGGTTTGTCCACTTGACTAACTGAAAAAACCCTGGTATTATTGTTGACATCGGGTCTGTTACCCGAGCGCTCAAAGGGGAGCAACGAAGGGCATGCCGTGCTGCGCATCTTTGGACCAATGACGCATGTGCCTTCATCGCACAGGTCTTTTCCTCTTGCATTCGCTCTCCCCGAGCGCTCAGAGCAACTCGTATTCGTTGGTTGTGATGGACCTACTCTAGCACAATGTCCCCTGCACGGCGCGCAGAGAAAAGTGACGTATTCGCGGCTACTTTCGTCACTTAACATAAGCTGTTGCGTGTCGATAGTAGAGGGAGGTGGCTGATAAACAGCGCACCCTAGCCCCAATAATGGGGTTGCCGGTGTGGGATTACCCCCCAACGAGAATCACGCGACGGTTTCCTAAAATTCGGACGTCCCTTGTGGACGTACCACAGCAGCACCACATCGCCTTCTGCCATTGGCGGCAGAAGTGTGGAGGAAAGCAAACGATGCAGTTGAATCCCAGCCGATTGATCAAAGTCTCTGCGCTCGCAGCGACCTTGGTCGCGACCACGGCCCTTTCCGCCTGCGGCAGTTCATCGGGTGCCGCCGCCCCCATCAACGGCAAGAATTGCCACAAGGTCGGCGTCCTCCTCCCCGAAAGCGCCAGTTCGGCACGCTGGGAAGGCAAAGACCGCCCAGCCCTGCTGGCCGCTCTCAGCAAGACGTTCGATCCGAAAGACATCATCATCAGCAATGCGAATGGCAGTGATGATACGCAGTTCACCCAGGCCCAGGCTGCCATCACTCAGGGTGCGTGCATTCTGATCGTCGCCCCGCATGACAGCGCCAAAGCCGCGCAAATCGTCCAAGAAGCCAAGAAGAGCCAGATTCCGGTCATCGCCTACGATCGCTTGATCAAAGACCCGGACCTCAACTTCTACGTTTCCTTCGACAATGTTTCCGTTGGTAAGGCTCAGGGCGACTACATCGCCGCGAATTACACAAAATACGTTGCGGCGGGCAAGAACAACATTGTGTTCATCAATGGCTCGCAGGATGACAACAACGCCGTCCTCTTCCATGATGGCGTCCATAAGGTCCTGGATGACCTGATCAACGGCGGCAAGCTCGTCTCGAAATTCGAGACCTATACCCCGAACTGGGACAATCCCACCGCCCAGACCGAAATGGAACAGGCTCTCACCAAGACGAACAACAACATTCAGATCGCGTATGTCGCCAATGATGGCATGGCCGGTACGGTCATCGCCGCCCTCAAGGCGCAGAAACTGAATGGTAAAGTGCTCGTCACTGGTCAGGACGCCACCGCTGCGGGCGTCCAGCAGATTCTGCTGGGCAACCAAAACATGACCGTCTACAAGCCCATCGTCAAAGAAGCCCAGGGTGCCGCTGATCTGGCCGCCGCGTTGAGCGCTGGCACAGACACGACCACGCTGGCTTCGGCAACGACCACCAACGGTTCGGCTTCCACGCCATCCGTCCTGCTCCAGGTCATCTCGGTTGACATCAACAACGTTGCCAGCACCGTCATCGCTGACAACTATGTCACCAAGGCAGAAGCCTGCACGGGTGTCCCCGCTGGCACCTATGGCCCGGTGACCTGCCCGTAAAGCAATGTTCCGCTCTGCGGAACCCAATCCTGCGTAGGAAGCTGGAATCTCGGTTCCAGCTTCTTGCGCTATACTAGGGGACGTCAAATTCGCATGAATGGTGCTTTCAACGGGGAGGGTGGTCTCATGACAACCGTAGCGCATC
>JACDGC010000670.1 GCA_013815535.1 Ktedonobacterales bacterium | reverse complement strand
CACGACGCTGGTTAATGGCCAGTGGGGGTGACCCCAAGGACAGTGCCACAGAAACATACCGCCATGGTGACATGGTAAGGGCGAAATGGTGCGGTAAGAGCGCACCGGCAGCCGGGTGATCGGCTGGCCGCGGTAAACCCCGTCGGGAGCAAGGCCAGACAGGGACAGCAGCGCTTCGGCGCTCGCGGGTGGCTCGCCCGTCACGTTCCGGGTTGGCTGCTAGAGGCGTCAGGCAACTGCCGTCGGAGAGAGATGGTTGCCACCCCGTCACCGTAAGGTTGCGGGGCACAGAACTCGGCTTATCGATGTCGTCTGACTCTGCAACAGAAGCGTGGGCGGGCCACCAACGGCCCGCCCTTTCCTCCCCTACGACGCCCCCAATTCCAGGATCGTCTCATACACCATCTGGGGCACCGTCTCGAAGCTGTAGGGCATCAGCACCCGTTCGTCGCGTTGATGCCCGCTTTCCCCAAAGACGCCAATGTTCACGATGCCCTCAATCGCGGCGGCACGCATTGCCGCGATGGGCAGACTATAGCCCGGTCGTGCCGCCGACTGCGGCTCTTCACGCCACAGCGGCATATTCAGGCGCAGCCCCTCCGTCCGCATCGTCGGGTCCAGCCGCATATAGCTGAGGTCCGAGAGGAAGGGAAAGAATTCGCGCAAGACCACCCCCGCTGGCGCATGGCGTGCCACCACAGCCCGCATGGCATCCAAGAATGGGCCGTTTTCCCCGGCGATGTGTGGGTAATAAGGCGGCGCATAGGCCAAGATCACCGCTGGCATGGCCCGTCCGAGCGTCTCCCACAGCCGCGCGATCAGGCGCAGCGTCACCTCGCGGCTATCCATCTGTGGCGGGCACGCGGCCAACACCGCCGCGCTGGTGGCGTCCAGCCCCGCCTGTCCGTGGGCGGCAATCACCATCTCTGCTAATTGCGCGAAGGTCCACACCTCGGGGGGCTGCAAATGCTGGGGGACGGTGGCTGCGGGGCCGCGCAACTGCTCGAAATCCATCACCAGCTTGCGCGAGATGCGCTCCATCGTTCGCGCTGTGCGCCGCATCAAGTCAGCCAACAGGCGCTCTGGCGAGGTCGAAAGCGTCAACACATTCAGGTAAAACCACGCCGTGTCGGGCGTCTGCACGTTATAGCTCGCTTTGAGGTCGGCGCTGTGCAGCGTCACGGGCGGGGGCGTGCGTTCGCCGCGCACCACATCCACCAATTTGGGGTTCATCGAGAACTCGTGGATCAATTCCGCGCTGACCAGATTCGCGTCAAGGCCATCATAGGGATCACCCACGTGCGTCGCCTTGCCCACTACGTAGAAGAGTGGCAGCAACTTACCCACCGTGCCTGAATAGATGGGGCGCTCTGGGTCGCCTGCGAAACGCGGCGCGACGTAATCCGTGTTGATCAGCCCCCGCAGTCGCACCCCTTCCCGCGCCCGATAGTCCGCCAGCCAGCCGATCAGCGCCATCGCTCCGGCGGATTGCGTTTCCTCATCCGGCGTCGCCGCCAGGATGATAGTGAAGGGCGGCGGCGCACCAGCCAACGCCTGACGGGCGAAGTGCCGCATCACAGCAATGTTGACGGCCACCCCGCTTTTCATATCCAGTGCGCCGCGCCCAAACATCCATTCCTCGGGGTTTGCCAATGTTTTGTCTGGGCCTAGCAGCGTGCGCCAGTGCGGCGCCAGGGCCTCGGGGTCGCAGGCTAGCGATGCCAATTCGCCAAAATCGGTGATGCCCACCGTGTCGGTGTGCCCCAGCAAGATGACCGCGTCGCGTGTGACCCCTGGCAGCACCGCGATGGCGTTGTGTCGCCCAAAAGGATCGTTGGGGATTGCGACCAGCCCACAGTGCGTGTAGGCGTCGCCTAACCCATCGCCGCGCAGCAGCGCCACCACGGCCTCCACCACGGCACCTTCAGCCACGCTGGGACTGATGCTCGGCACGCACACTAAATGGCGCGTAAACGTTTCGATGTCGGCCCGCCATGTCGCTGGGGTTGGTGTTGACATAGATTCCCTCTCCACTGCATTGTTGAGCTAGTATAGCAGAACGCTGCAATCTGCTGGGAATGCCAGTCGCTGTGCCCGGCCCCGCGCGTGCTTTATAGGGCGTCGTTGCCCAGGGAAGCATCTTCGCCAGTGTCCGCATGCTCGTCGCGGCTGCTATGCCCCAGATCAATCGGCGTGCCATCCGCCGCCGCGATGACGGCCTTCACCACCAACGCGCTCAGCGACACGAAGGGCCGCTGTTCGCGCCCACGCAGTGCGAGCAGCGCACTGTAAAATGCTTCGCGTTGTGCGGGGGGAATCGAAATGCTGATGATTGGTTTGTAAAATGCTGGATCGATGTCAGTTCCCTGCATGAAGTACTTGCTCCCTTTCTTTGGTTAGGAACTTGGGTATGCAAGAATCATGCCCGATCATAAGTTGTGACCCTTCAGTGCAGCTTGCGGTCGCTCAATCGGCAGCCATGGCCACCGCACGCAGCACAGCGCGTGTCAGCGTCTCGGCAGCCATCGCCCCGATTTCGGTCATCTCAGCCGCATCGGCGGGCAGGGCATCGGGGGTGGGCGACGACAAGGCAAACACCACATCCCCATCGAAGGGCGTGTGGAGGGGGCGGATGGCACGGGCCAAACCATCGTGGGCCATTTGGGCCATCTTCGTCGCCTGGGCCTTGCCCAACCGTGCGGAAGTCGCCACGACCGCGATGGTTGTGTTCATCCCCGGCGTCATGTCGGCTGGCGGCATCGTGCTGCTGGGGGCGGTCGGCGTCATGTCATCCAACACATAGCCAAGCGCATTGACGACCACCAACGCGCCCACCACCGTCACCCCGTCGGGCAGCAGCACACTGGCGCTGCCCACTCCGCCGGGCCGTGTCGTGGCTGGTCCGCCGATCTTCCCCACCGTGGCCCCTGTGCCCGCACCGAC
>JACDGC010000669.1 GCA_013815535.1 Ktedonobacterales bacterium | reverse complement strand
AACCAGCCCAATACGGAGGCACGCATCGTGCACCCCGAAACGGGTGAGCCAGTGCCCATCGGAACGGTCGGTGAGCTGCTGGTGCGTGGTCCCCAGGTGATGAGCGGCTATTGGAACCGCCCTGATGACACCGCGCGTGTCTTGACGGAGGGATGGCTGCACACGGGCGATTTGGCCACCATGGATGAAGACGGTTTCTTCACCATCGTAGAGCGTAAGAAGGACCTGATTCTGTTTGGGCCATACAACGTCTACCCCCGCGAAGTGGAGGAGGTGCTCTATGAGCATCCCAAGGTGCTCGAAGCTGCGGTGGTGGGCACCCCTGCTTCAAGCGGTGACACGGCGGCCCCCATCAAAGCGGTGGTCGTCTTAAAACGTGGCGAACATGCTTCGCAGGAGGAATTGCTCGCCCTGCTGCGCGAACGCTTGGATGCCTATAAAGTGCCCCGGCAAATCGAGTTTCGCACTGAGCTGCCCAAAAACTTTGTGGGCAAAATCTTGCGACGCCTGTTGGTGGAACCTGCCGCCACCAACGAATAGACGCATGTGGCTTTCAGAAATGGGATAAACTAGCAATGGAGGCAGAACGGCAGCCCCATCGGGCGCCGCACCTCGCCTATCCAGTGCAGCATATGTGAGGAGAGCCGCATGGCAACCTACGCAGACCGAGCAATTCGTTGGGGCATTTTAGGGACAGGGGGCATCGCTGAGAAATTCGCCGAAGGGCTCGCCGTGCTGGATGACGCGGAATTGGTGGCGGTGGGGTCGCGCAGCGCCGCGAGTGCCGCGACCTTTGGCGAGCGCTATGCCGTTCCCCACCGTCATGCCACCTATGCCGAGTTGGCCAGCGATCCCGATGTGGATGTCATCTATGTCTCGACGCCACACCCCTTCCATAAAGACAATAGCCTGTTGTGCCTCGCCGCCGGTAAAGCGGTGCTCTGCGAAAAGCCATTCATGATCAATGCCAGCGAGGCGGCAGAGGTGATCACCTTTGCCCGCGAACGACAACTCTTCTTGATGGAGGCGATGTGGGTCCGTTTCTTGCCGATCTTCGTGCATCTGCGCGACCTACTCAGCGCGGGCGCGATTGGTGACATTCAGGTCGTGCATGCCGATTTTTCGTTTCGGGCCGAGTTCGATCCGGCTGGGCGCCTCTTTGATCCGGCTCTCGGTGGTGGGGCGTTGCTCGACGCGGGGATTTATCCAGTGTCACTGGCCTCGATGTTGCTGGGGCCGCCCAGTGAAATCGTCAGCCAGAGCCGTTTTGGCGCGACGGGAGTCGATGAGCAGGCAGCGATTCTGCAACGATATCAGCAAGGTCAACTCGCCGTGTTGACCACCGCCACGCGCAACGACGCTCCACAAGAAATCCTCATCTGTGGCACGACTGGCTATATCCGCTTGGTGAACTGGCTAGGCGGCACCACCATGACGATCACGCGCCCCCAACAACCGGATGAGCAGATTCAGATGCCGCTGACCGGCAATGGGTATAACTATGAGGCGGCGGAGGTGATGCGCTGCCTGCGCGCGGGTTTGCTGGAAAGCCCAATCATGCCCCTTGATGAATCCTTGGCGCTCATGCACAATCTGGATGCGATTCGTGCCCCATGGGGTCTTCGTTACCCAAGCGAATAGAGCATCATTATCTTTGTTCAGCGCGGTAAGCGGCAACTCGTGATCGCCGCTTACCGCGCTTTTGGTTTGTCCTGTTTTCCGCCTTTTGTCTTTCTATAGTCTTATGACTATAGGAATATTTACACGTTCCATACAGATTTGGCGGTATTACAGGCGCATTCCTCAACAGGGTTCTGCTATGACGGCCTTGTGATGGGTTCGAGAGAAAAGCACTGGGGCTGTGAGTGAGACGTGAGCCTCGGGAACTATCCTAGAAGTGTTGGATCGGGGAGACCTCCTCCCCCCACTACCTTCTAAGGAGATCGTTCTCATGAATCGTGCATTACGCTTCCGTATCCTCACCCTGCAAATCGTCGCCCTCCTCGTCTTGGGTTCCGCCGCTGGCGCAGCCTTCTTTGCCCACTCGTTCACCACTGGTGAGATTCACGACCAACTTGCCCCACAAGAGATCAACTTCCCCGCTTCGGCGGCCCAGGGACTCCCGAGCAACCTCAACGCCTATGCTGGGCAACAGGTCCTCAATGGCGACCAGGCGCATGCCTACGCGGAACATTTCATCGGGCTGCATCTGAGCGAGATTGGTAAGGGACACCCCTATTCGTATTGGAGTGGTTTGGCGTTGAGCACGCAGGACCCCGCCACCAAGGCCCAGGCCCAAGGGATTGCAGACACGCTCTTCAAAGGGACGACGCTGCGCAGCTTGCTCAATGAGGCATATGCGTTCTCAGTGTTCGGTACGATCGCCTTCTATGCCGGCATCGGGCTGGCCATCGCAGCACTGGTTGCCTTGCTGGCGCTGGTCTACGAGATCGTAGTGGCACAGCGCAAGACGACCGCCCCCGTGATGCAAGCTGCCCCGGCCATGGCAGGCATTGGCAACTAGCACAGCAGCGACATTGACACTGAAACCGCAGGGCTGGGGAAGATTCCCCAGCCCTCTGTGCCTGCCATAAGAGAGGTGACGATATGCAGATTTTGATTCCCCTGGATGGCTCATTGCGTGCCGAAACGGTGTTGCATCCCCTCAATGTGCTCGCGCGGCGCGTGCAAACGCCCATCTCGGTGACGCTGGTCATGGTGCAATCCGCTGAAGCAGAGATAGCCCATGCCGAGCATTACCTGGCGGCCCTCCAGGGGAGCGACGAGCTGGCGCACCTCACCGTGCGGACGCAACACCTCACTGGCGACCCAGCCCAACACATCTGTGCCGTGGCTACCGAGCAGCGCGCTGACCTCATCCTGATGGCGAGTCACATGACGATGCTCGATCCGCTGACGGGGGCCAGCGTGGCGGAAACCGTGGCGC
>JACDGC010000668.1 GCA_013815535.1 Ktedonobacterales bacterium | reverse complement strand
CCTTGGCGGCACTGGCGGCAACTGCGGCCACACCATCCGCCGAGTTAGCACGCCACGCGCTGGGCGCGGAAGAGTGGCAGCGCGCCAAAGAGTATAGCCAGCAATCCGCCGAAGCGGCAAATCAAATTGGTGCACATGAGGATGCACTGCGCTTCTATTTGCAGATTCTTCAGATCTTCACGACCGCGCCCAGCCAGCAGATCCCGCAGCCCCTTTTCACCGAGAAAGATGTGACCCGGCTCTACCGATCTATCGCCCTTTTGTATCACAATCTGGGAAAAGAAGAGCAGGCACAGCAGACATACCAGGCCCTGCTTGTTGAAGCGCAAGCGCGGGGCGCGCGCTTGATGGAAAGCCAGGCATATGTGTTGATCGGCAATCTGGCCATAGAAAACAACTTTGACCTGCCACATGCCCAAAAAATGCTGGAAACCGCGCGCCAGATTGCCGAAGAGATTGGCGATCTGGCCACACAGATCGAAGTTTATAATAGCCTCACCGATGTCGCAATCGCTCAAGAGCATCTGCCGCAAGCGCACACATTGATCCTGCATGCGGTCCAGCTTGCGCGCACCCACCAACAGCGTCTCAAAGTGGCACAAACCCTCTTCACATTGAGCGATGTGGCCCTGTACAGTGGCCAGTGGGAAGAAGCCAGCGCGGCCAGCGAAGAAAGCATCGTGTTGTTTGCCAGCACGGATGCCGAATGGGCCACAGTGCCGTATAGCTGGGAGCCTTCCCTGCAATGGCCGCAATTTTTCGCGCGCATCGCGGCCTTGACGCAGTCCGCGCCGACACGGGGCAACAACCTGGCGCGCCAATGGGGGTCGAACGGTCTGGCCGAGATGGGGGCGATCCGCCTGCATCTGGGGGATGGTGCGATCGGGCGCGCGGCGCTGCAACTGGCCTGGCAGATTTTCGCCGAACGCAACGAGCAACGTTTTTTTCGGATACATCTCTTGCGCAAAACCTTGGGCAGTCTCGAAGCGGGCGCTTATGAAGCGGCGCTGCATGAGGTGCAGCGCGTTTTCCATATCACCGCAAACGCCACTGATCGCCTTAGTGACCCAACCTTGCCAAGCCCCTTTTGCGCGATGGTCGATGCCCACCACGCGCTCTGGCAATTCGCGGATGCCCAAGCACACCTGGCACAGTTGACTTCGCATGCGGCCAATAAGCCCATCTGGCAGCGCCTCTTACCCGCAACCCGCTGGTGCACCCACCACGCTTTGCTGGGCGACTGGGTCGCCGCATATGCCGCGACCCAACAATCCCAGGCATTGCGGGCGAGCGCATCAACGCAACTCACCTGGTTTGACTTCGCCCGCTATTACGAAACGGAGGCATTGGTGCGGGCGGGCGACCATGCCCGTGCCGAGGCTGATGCCCACCACTTCGGGGCAAGCATCGGCACAAATCGCCGCTATCGGCTGGTGCATCTGCGCATGCTAGCCGTGCTGGCCCGCGCGGCGGGCGACCACACCGCCGCCCTTGGTCACCACACCGCCGCGTTGGCGCTGGCAACCGCGCTGGAGCTGCCCGGTGAAGCATGGCAGATCGCCAACGAACAGTCAGCCAGCCACGCGAACCTCGGTGATGCGCCCAGTGCCCAGGCCGCCCGCGCCGCCGCCACTGCGGGCATCGCGCACCTCGCCGCACAGATCAGCGACCCGACATTGCGTGAGCGGTTCACCCAGGCCGCCTTGGCCAAGCGGCCCGCGCTGGGCTAGCCACATGGTTTACGGCAGGTTGGGCAGAAAATGTTGCGCTCGCCGATGCCATCTTCGCCGCCACTTTCGCATGGAACGGTCATGAGGTCGGCCTAAACGTGCAGCTTGGCCAAGCGCTCCGCATTCGCGACAGCACCACATCATGTGACATGGCGACCGCCGTCCTGGCTCAGCAACGCCACACGATCGTATGGGCCACGACCTGCAATTCCGACAAAGCCGTTGCCCTGCGTGCCATTGGGGTGGCGCATGTGCTCATCGATGATGGCAACGTCGCCACCCAAGTACGCGCAGGGCAAAGCGTTGGCGCAGAGGGCCGATATGCTCACCTGTGCGTCAGATGCTCCGCGCCTAAACAAAAAGGGGATTCACGTCCCGGCGAATCCCCCTTGGTTACATCTTCACGACGCCTCATGACGTTTTAGCTGGTGAATGACGACTTCAGACCGTGCATGCCGAGCGTCAGGGATATCTCGCCGCCATGGTGCAGGTCGTGTTCGAGCACATGCCAAATCACCCATGCGCGCGACAAGTGGACGATCTCGCCGTCCCAATCATCGGGGAAGGTCTGCTGCATATCAACGGGGTTCCAACGGGCCAGACGGTCAGCCATCAATTGCCAGGTGGCGTCGAGGCCATGCACCAGTTCCGTGGCTGACTGGGCGTATTCATTGTGTTCTTCCCAGGCTTTCAAATACGCGTCGCCTTCTTCGCCCAGCGTGTAGATGAACCAACCCGCCCGACAGCCGATGATATGCGCGGCATTTTCGCCGATGGAGCGCAGACCTGGCGCAGCGCGCAACGTGAGTTGCTCAGCGGTGAGCGGCGCGACGGCCTCTTTGATGTGCTCTTGATAGGCTTTCCACTGCGTGTAGAACATCGTCAGCGTAAAGTTCTCTTCTGCTGCCATCTGTCTCATCTCCTTATGTAGGTCCTCATGTGGCGTGCATTGTGATGACGGAGAGGGCCATGCTCTGTGATAATCATAGCCCTCTCTTTGATAATGCTGGGTTCCACCAAGGTGGGTTACACGTCCAGTGTCGCCAGTTGGGCGTGCGACTCGATGAAGCGCTTACGCGGCAACACATCGTCGCCCATCAACATGCTGAAGGTTTCGTCGGCCTTCATCGCGTCGGCCACCGTCACCTGCAACATCAGCCGCGACGTGGGATTCATGGTCGTCTCCCACAGTTCCTCGGGGTCCATCTCGCCCAGACC
>JACDGC010000667.1 GCA_013815535.1 Ktedonobacterales bacterium | reverse complement strand
ACCAAGGGCTGATCGAGATCCGCAATGATGGCCGGGGTTTCTTGGGGATCGTCCAGGTGCGCGAGGATGGCCCCGCGCATCTCACCGAAGCGTGCCACGAGATCCTCACGGATCTGCAAGCGCCCCCCGTTGGCCGACCACAGCGCGACCCAGTCATAGCGGATGCCCTCGGTCAGCATCGTCCATTCACTCAGCCGGGCCACCTCGCGCCAGGCGATGAAATGGCGCCAGGGGCCATGCACCAAAGCAAAGCCTTCATCAGAGATGACGACATGGGCCGAGACGCGCAGACTATAATAAAGCGCCGCCCATGCCAGCGTCACCAGGCCCGCGCCCAGCAGGACGACATCACCCCAAATGGGGTGGACGGCATGCACCGCCTGCCGAATGGTGATGCCCGTCCCCATGAAGACGGCACCGAGCGCCACCAACATGGCCCAGCCGCCCCAGTCAATGGTGCGAAATGTGCGCGTCTCGGTCGCGCTCCCTGCGGGTGCAGATGCGATATCCACGATAGCAAGTCCTCTTGTATGACAGCGAATTCAGTGCTCTCTATCATAGCCGATGTGGGCACGGCGGGCAACCATGCTGAGGCATTTGACCCATAGTTATCAGCGGGGGCAGCGGGAAACCTTGCCGTGGGCAGGCCGTCTGCGGTACGATGAAAGGCAGGGGAGCAACAGATGAAGCACAGGGGGCGACCAGATGTCGATGCCTGAGTCACTGCAACCGCCCGGGCAGACTGACGCACCAGTGCTCAGCGCGGCGGCCACTCGTGCCCGCAGACGCGCCCTCATCGCCATTACGACGGTGGTGGCGCTGTTGGTGGTGCTCTGGTTCAGCGACTCCCTGGCTGGCCTGCTGCCCACACAGCCCTATCATGCCACCACCCAGGCGGTGGGGGATTATCGTGTCACGCTCAGCCTCACGCCCGCTCAACTGCGTGCGGGCACACCCATCGCAGCACAGATCGCCCTGGTGGATGCCCAGCACCAGCCATTCACCGATGCTACCGTGACGTATGCCTGGGAAATGCCGTCGATGGATATGGGGGTGGCGACGGGGCACGCAGACCCCACCAGCGCCAAGCCCGGCACCTATGCCACCCAGATGACGGCGGCCATGGGCGGCATCTGGCGCTTGACGCTCCACATCCATCGCCCCAATCGCCCAGACGCTGCCACGACTTTCGCAATTCATGTCCACAGTTGAGCGGCACGGCGCTTGCCACAGATGGCGCGGTGGCGTCACCAGCACCAGCGTGATAGCTGTAATAGTGTAATAAAATCGTAATTCTTGTGCAAATCAATGGGGAATCGCTGGGATAGCTCATGCATGAAACATTTTACATCTTTATGTAAAATTTCTATTGACAGCAGCCAGCTTTATGCTTCAGTATATGTTATATGGATGCTTGATCTCATCCATATCGCGCAGGAACAGACTTTGGGTCTGTTCTATTTCTTGAGGAGGATGAAGGCTTGAAAAAATCGATCGCCCGTTTCCTGCTGGGCGCAGTGTGTGCCCTGGCCCTGACGTTCGCCATTGCTGGCAGCACACGTGCTGCATCAGCCGCGAGCGTTCCCAGCCAAGGCGTCACGAGCAACGGCAATTGCTACAATCTGAGCAATGGCTACGTCGACCATAACTATTTCCCCTATGGCTATGCAAATGGCCCGGGTGGTTACGTCGGCTATGGCTATACCTATGCTTCTGGCTATCCGTTCAATGATTTCTGGGTCTATAGCTGCGCCCAGACTCCCGGTTTCGATGGCCCCGGTGACACTCCCCTGTGGCACTAAGGCTCATGCAGTTGAATCACTGAGCCGTTGAGGCTCGCTGAAACAAGCAATGCACCGCGCCATTCGCATGAATGACGCGGTGCATTGTTCAAGAAAAACGCTTCACCAGTTCCAACGCTTGCAGCTTCACCGGCTGGCGGTGGGCCGATTTGTCGCCAGAATGATAGACCTCATCCAGATGATCGATATACCATTGATAGCTTTCGATCAGCATTTGGGTATTGGTTTTGGTGGCACGCCAGCCCAGTTCACGCTGGATGCGGGTGGTGTCGAAAACAAAACTTTCCGCGAGCATTTTATAGTGATAGGGGCCGAGCGGCGACAAGCCCAGCAGGTGCAGCATCCGCATCGCGCCAACCGCCGGGCCCTTGGGCAAACTGGCCACCTGGGCGGTCGTCCCGGCATACGCGATGACGCTTTCATAAAGTTCGCGGAGCGTTGGCACATTATCGGACCCGATGTTGTAAAGATGGAACCCCGGCTGGCGGATGGCGCGCTTTTGGGCATCCACCAAGTCCACAGCGGCAATGAACTGATAGCGGTTCGCCCCACTGCCGAGCATCCACAGTTTGCGTCCCTCATGGATGAACTCATAGAGGATCGAGAGCAACCCTAGCCGCCCACCCCCCATGATCGTCGGGCAGCGGATCATCGAGATGTTCATGCGTTCGCGGTATTCCTGGAGCACCTGCTCGCCGCCCCACTTCGAGCGCCCATAGACCTCGAGTGGATTGATGGGGTCGTCTTCGCGCACTGGCTGGGTGAAGGGTTTGCCGACGACACAATTGCTGGAGGTGTAGACGAGTTGGGGCACCCCATGCTTGACGGCGGCTTCGGCGATGTGGCGGGTGCCGCCTTCGTTGGAATCCACCAGATCGCGGGTATCTTTGATGGCATGGGCCAGCATCGCCGCCACATGAAAGACGCCATCGAAAGGTCGATGTTGGGCGAAGACGGCCTCGATGGCCGCTGGGTCGCGCAGGTCTGCCTGGGCGAAGGGAAAGCGTCTGGCCAAATCGGCGTCATAGACGCGGTCGAGGATGACAACCTCGTGTCCGTCGCGGGCAAGTTCCCCCGCGAGCAAACTTCCAAAAAAGCCGGCCCCGCCGGTGACGAGATAGCGCATCCGTGCATACCCCCGCATTTTCTTTGCACCTCTATGA
>JACDGC010000666.1 GCA_013815535.1 Ktedonobacterales bacterium | reverse complement strand
AGATGGTGCGTTGCAGGTTTTGCAGCCAGGCAGCATCGGTGCCGCCCGGTGGCTGCGATGCGCGCACATCGGCTTCGAGCAGATGCTCATCCACCGTGTTCGCGCCTGCCAGCGGGCGAAAGTCGTTGCGGTTGATCTGAAACGCATGGATACTGTGTTTGTGCAAAACCCCTGGTGATTTATGCCAGCGGCTTTGCTTCACCTGGGGAGGCGTGTGGTTTTGCACGATCTGTGCGTCTTCGCTCTGGCGGCGTTGTTCCTCGGCGACCATGGGCACCTTCCTTACACTACGCTAGCTGATGATGCCGATGGACTGCAAGCCACTTGCCAGACTGCCTGGTGACAGCACTCCATTCGTTGCAGAACGAATGATGCCCTTCGCATCGATAAAATACGTCACCGGCAACGCCGTGACGCCATACGCTTTATTAATCGTCAGATTCCCATCGGGGATGAGCGGGTAGGTCAATCCATAGTCTTTGCCATATTGCGCCACCGAGTCCGCTGGCTCGGCTTGGTCGATGCCCAAGATCATCAGGCCCGCCGCGCTGTGAGCCGCGTAGGTGCGCTGCAACAGTGGCGTCTCGCTGCGGCAGGGGATGCAAAACGTCCCCCAAAAGTTGATGACGACGGGGTGCCCCTTGAACTGCGCCAGCGTGATGGCTTTGCCATCCGCAGCGGTTTGCGCGCTGAAACTTGGGGCTGTCTGCCCCACCGCTAAGATGCCCAGCGATCCCGATTTGCCGCTGGGCGCGAACAGCAGGGAGATGAAACCAATCAAGACCGCCGCCGCCACGAGCAGCCCGATCCAAAAGACGCCGTGTTTGCCCAACAGGCTGCGCTTGGGTGGTGCGGCAGGGGGCGGCGTTGGTTCCGCTGCCGCCTTTGGCTTCGCTGTGATGTTGCTCATGATGAAGATGCGTGCCCCTCTGATGACCATTCTTGTTCTCCATTGTAGCAGAACGAATGGCCACTCCGTGAGGGGATCTTCCTGATATCCTGGCACGATTGAGAGTGAACAACAGGGCCAAACTCAGGGTGCCCTATGGCTGACACAGATCACGCGACCAATGAGACGTGCTGACGAATGCCACCATGCACGAAGGAGAGGAGCTTTGCATGCCAACCTCGAATCAGACGCCAGGCACTGGCGCCCCCCCAGCGGTGCGGCTCGTGCCGTGGGGCGTGGGCGATCTGGCGCTGCTGCAACAGTTGTTGGGCGATCCAGCGATGACCGAACATCTCGGTGGCCCCGAGAGCGCCGAACAACTGCTCAAACGCCAAGCACGCTATGAGCACCTCGCGGAAGCAGGCCACAACCGCATGTTTAAGATCGTCCTTGCGGCCACCAACGAGGCGGTGGGGTCCGTCGGCTATTGGGAGAGTTCCCACGCTGGCGCAACGTTCTATGAAATCGGTTGGTCGGTGCTCACCGCTTTTCAAGGGCGCGGCATCGCCCACGCAGCAACCACCCAGGCCATTGCAATGGCGCGGTCAGATGGCAAGTTTCGCTTTCTGCATGCGTTCCCAGCCGTCACCAACCCCGCGTCGAACGCGCTGTGCCGCAAGCTCGGCTTCACGCTCATCGCCACGGGGTCATTCGAGTATCCCAAGGGGCAGTTCATGCAATGCAACGACTGGCAGCTTGATCTCTTGGCTGGCGATTGAAGCGCTGACGCACCCAGCCAAGCAGACCAGATGCGCCACCCCGCGTGCTAGGAGGCGCTGGCATTCGTGGCAGCCCCGCCATGGCCCTTGACCCACGCCACGATGTCATCATCCAGCCGCGCGCGGTCAGATTGAAACTCGCTGTCGTGGTCATAATCGGGGTAATTGATGTAGGTCTTGTCGGCGCTGGGGATGGTCGCGTAGGCTTTGCGTGTGCCAGGGATCGTCACCGCCAGATCGTTGTCGGCCTGCAACACCAGCGTGGGGATGGTGATCTGTTTGGCCCGGGCGAGGGTCTGCCCGCGCATCTGGGTGATCTGCCAATAGAACGCTTTGGTGCGCATATTGACCCAATAAGTGTCTTCGCGCAGCAGCTTATCGGCCTCGGAATTCGTCGTCATCGTGCGGGTGGTGCCTGTGTCAGGCAGCTTCACGATGGCATCTGAGCCGCGCATGCCGCCGATCAAGATGGAAGCGACCCGCCCCAGGTTCAGCTTGGTGGTATCCGCGATCCACGGGTTCAGCAGAATGACCCCGGCCAGTTTGTCGCCATGGGTGGCGGCATAGTGCGTGGCAAAAACGCCACCCATGCTATGCCCCAGCATGAAGAGCGGTTGCTGGGGTAAATCGGTGTGGATGACATCCACCAGATGATCGATATCCGTCAGAAACGACTGCCACTTCTCCACGTGGCCACGCGTGCCGCCCGACCGCCCAAAGCCCTGATGGTCGAGGGCATAGACGTTGACGCCACGCGCCGCGATCTCGTTGCCCATGTCGATGAACCAGCCGCTATGTGCCCCCAACCCATGCATCAGCAACAGCGTCTGCGGTGCGCCCACGCGCCAAAAGCGATAAAAGATGTCGGGGCGGTTGGTGAAGCGCATCGAGGCGGTGCCCACTTCGCCGCCCGTCGCGGGGGCCTGCATCGTTCCCCAGTCACCAGGGGATTCACTGCGGTACAATGTAGCCATGGGTGGTCCTCCTATAGAAGGCGATTATCGCTGAGGTGGTTCTGTCCGCTATTGTACCATACAGCGGCCCCACCCCTTGAAAGGATGTGCAGGATGCTGAATCCACCAACAGCCGCACTGGCACCACCACTGACGGACCGCTTGGGCGTGCTGACCTCGACGCTCCCTTGCGTCATCGCCGCGCCAGAGGTGACGCTCGACGCCGCGCGCGTGGCGACCGTGGCGAGCGTGTGGGCGGCTGAGCCCTGGCCCGACGATGGCTGGGATACCTCCGTCCATTTCTTCGATGGCACCGAGCGCACCCTGAACTGGATGGCGTTGCTG
>JACDGC010000665.1 GCA_013815535.1 Ktedonobacterales bacterium | reverse complement strand
GCCGCCAGTGGATGACGACGTTGAAGGGGGCGAGGGTCCCCGGCGCGAAATGCTTGGCCAGGATTTTGTAGCCATCCGTTGATGGCGTGGGATTGCGCAAATCGCTCAGCGAATTAAAATCCGGGCGAATGCCGAGATTGCCCAGCGCCAGCGCGCCCAACAGCACCAGGCTGCCGATGATCGCCGCCACGGGATTCCGCACCACGAAGCGCGCGATGGCCCCCCAAAAGCCACTCTCTGGTTTGGCTGCTTCGGCGGCACGCTCCGTCGCCGTTTGCACACGCGGGATGAAGGGCCAAAATGCCGCGTTCCCCAACACGCTGAGGATGGCGGGCACCAGGGTCAGCCCCGCCAACAGCATCACCGCAACGGCGATGGCCAGCACCAAGCCCAGCGAACTATAGAGCCCCAGCACCGTCAGCACCAGCGTCAGCAAGCCCAGGATGACCGTGCCCGCGCTGCTGGTGATGGCCTCACCGACGCTGCGCATGGTCGTTTGCAGCGCCACATGGCGGTCGGGTTGGTGGCGCAGTTCCTCGCGTAAGCGGGCAACGATGAAGATGGTGTAATCCGTCCCTGCGCCAAAGAGCAAGACATCCATGATGGAGGTCGGCTGCTGACCAATGGGGAACAACTGCGCCTTTGCCGCGAAGCCGAGGATGCCATTGACGATGGCCAGCACCCATCCCACGCCAATGATAGGCAGCAGCGCCAGCAGCGGCGAACGGTAGATCACCGCCAGCAGCACCAGCACCAGCAAGACAGTCGTCAGCAGCAGCTTGACATCTGCCCCCGCGAAGATATTGACGAGGTCCGCCAGAATGCCGCTTGGCCCCGTCACTTTCACCGCCAGCGACGGGCCAGCCAGGCTGTCGGTGTAGGCGCGAATCGCCTTGATATCTTTCTGAATCGCCAGGGAATCGCTTTGGGGCAGATTGAGCGCGACGATGATCGTTTGCGTCGTGCCATCAGTGGATACCAGTTGGTTCTTCGCTTGGGGAATGTTGACCAGCGAAACGACAGGCCCGGCATCCGCAGGGCGTGGGTCGGGATAGGTTAACCCCGCGCAGGCAGCATTCGCAGCCCGTTGCGCATCGGTCAGCAGCCAGCATGCGATCTGCGTTGCGACGTGTTGATCTGCCGTGGTCAGCCCGCTTGGATTGCTGACCACGATGATGGCTGGCAGCCCTTGCTGGTGGGGGAACGCCTTGGCGACGATGGCGCTGGCCTGAACTGATTCGGGGGTGCCGATGGATGAAGTCGCTTTATCGTTGTAGTAGTTCGCCAGTTTAGGCGCTACGCCGCTCAGGAGTCCGGCAGCGACGAGCCACAGGCCGATCACCACCCAGCGCCCAATGTTGCCTAACGCGCGGTCGGTTAGCCACGTCAGGGGATTGCGATGTTGCACGGTGCTTACTCACTTTCGCGTTGTTGAAATGGTTCCAGTTCGTGGGGGCGCGGCCATTGGGCGAAATCCTCTGCCCGCATGCTGCGCGCGCCGCCCAGAAAAAAGTCGATGATGGCCCGATTCGCTGTGGGGGCTGGCATGGGGTCGCCGCGCCGATAGATGCCACTGACACCATCGACCAACGCCCAAAATATTTGCATCAGCACGACGGGGTCGGCATAGTTGGGCAATTCGCCTCGTGTGATGGCGTCCTTGAGCAGATCGCTGATGGGCGCGAGCAGTTCACGCCAGACCATCTGGCCGACGGTTGCCAAATGCTCAGCGGGCATGTTGAGCATGGCATCGCGTTGCATCGCTTGATATTCCCCCGCTGGCCCCGCCCAAAAAAGCGTGGCGATGGCGTGCAGTTGAGTTGCCAGCGTGGTGTTGGTGGCGATGCCGCCGCGAATGCCAGTGCCAAAGCGCGCCAGCCAGCGCTGCGTGACGGCCAGATACAACTCCTCTTTATTGGCAAAATAGTGATAGAGTGTTGGTTGCTTGATCCGCGCCGCCGCGCAGATGTCGCGCGTTGACACCGCTGCAAAGCCATGCGACATGAACAGTCGTTCCGCTTCGCTGAGGAGTCGCTCGCGGGCCCCTGCTTCTGTGTGCTCCATAGTGTCGATCCTCTCTATCAATCGATAGATATAGCAAAATGTGTGCGGTGGTGGCAAGTGCAATTGATAATTTACCCCAAGGTTCGCACAATCTTTGGCTGAAGGTTCGAAATACGAATTGTGTTTGCTGATAAGCAGCGGCGCACGCAGCCCAAAGCGGAACATGGCGACCAGCGTTTCACCCGCTTTTTGCCCCTTTTTATCATAAAGGGACGAAAAGGGGCAACGTTGCGGTTCGAGTCAAGGGCGGTTCTCTGAAGTATCACCCAGTGTGGACCCCTCCTTGTCAATCCGATCGAAATAGAATACGATAGCGACTGTGGCTACTAATTACGCTATTCGATAGTGACATTCGCTATTGAATATTGGGTTATCAGGTAACCGGGTCTATGTGATTGAAAGGAAAAAGCCATCATGGCTGATGCAGAAATGCCCCAAATTGAGTCGCCAAAAGAAGGGGAAAGCCGCGAGGTGCTTGTGGATGACCTCGCCGAAACAGGGGATTATTGGCTGAGCGTGACCGATGCCGCGCGGGTCACCCGTCGGCAGGAAATCACCATTCGGCGCTGGATTGCGGTCGGCGAACTGCCGGTGCGTCGTCAGAGGATGGGCCTCAATAAACGCACCCGTCATGTGCGCGCCAGTGATCTCGCCAAAATTACTCCCATCATTGATCCGAGTGCGGCGATTACGGGCGAGGTGGGCAACCTTGATTTGACGAACATTCCTCATCAACAAGCACAATTGATGACAAAACAGCAGGAGATGGCGCTGCGCTGTGCTGAGATCGAACAGACTTTAGCGACATTCGTGGCCCAATGGGAAGTGGATCGCCACCGCCAGGAAACCGCCCAATATGAAGCCCTTACCGTTATTCAACAGGAATTCTCGACCCACATCCAGAC
>JACDGC010000664.1 GCA_013815535.1 Ktedonobacterales bacterium | reverse complement strand
ATTACCAGATTGGCCGCAAGTTGCCGGCGCTCTTCCAGGCCAGTGGTTTTGAGCGGGTGCGGGTCTATCCGCGCCTCTTCGTGGTGGCGGGGTGCGACCTGGGGGCCGATCCCCGCCAGGGTCTGCTCGACCGCATCACCGAATATCAGCAATCGCTGGCCGCGCTCACCAGCGACCGCCCCGAGGCCATCGCGCGCCGCACGCATCGCGCCGAACGCCTGCGCGCTGGCGGCCTCAGCGATGCGGATTACGCGCGCCACGAGGCCCTCACCATCACGCGCCTGCGCGAATTGACCGCCGAACCGCAACGCATCCTGCAAGATACCTCGGTCTATCTCTACGGTGGCCTCTTCTGTGAGGGGTATAAAGTGTAGCCGACACGTGGCAGGGTCGCTGGCTGCCCTATGCCGCTGGAGGTCATGCCGTGTGGCACATAGGTACCATGCACGCGGGGATGCAATTTGACGCCGCGCCGCGCATACGTTAGACTAAGTGGGCATGAAGGAAACCAGCCAGCATTTCGCCCCTTGGGATTGGCGCAGAAAGGAACAGGAGCCGTGGCACAGCCCGCATTGCTCATGGGAGCATTCCTGGCCAACCGCTACCGTGTGGATTATCTGATCGCCACGGGTGGTTATGCCTCGGTCTACCGAGTCACCGATCTGACCACTGGCCAGCCCCGCGCCGCCAAGGAAGTGGTGGACCCCGATCCCGCCATCCGCGAGCAGTTCGCGCTGGAAGCCCAGTTGTTGATGCGCTCGCGTCACCCCAACATCCCCCATGGCTACGATCATTTCAATGAAAGTGGTCGCGCGTATCTCATCATGGATTTCGTCGAGGGCCAAGACCTTGAGCAAATGCTCTCGCAATCGATGGCACAAACTGGTCGCCCGATTGATGAAGTGCTGGCGCTCCGCTGGTTGCTGCCGATTTGCGATGCCCTCCACGAGATGCATACCCAACCCATTCCCATCATTCACCGCGACATCAAGCCCGCGAATATCAAGCTGACGGCTGCTGGCGTGCCCGTGCTGATCGATTTTGGGCTGGCCAAGCTTGGCTTGATGGGGCCAACCAACCAGGCCGCGCAGGGCGTCACCCCTGGCTATGCCCCCCCCGAGCAATATTTGGCGGCGGGCAAGACCGATGCCCGCTCTGATGTCTATAGCATGGGCGCGACGCTCTATACCTTGCTGGCGGGCCGCGAACCCCCCGAGGCGCCCAACCGCCTGCTCTCGAAGTCCGGCCACTCGGGTGAGCCGATGGTGCCAGCGCGGCTGGTGAATCCGGCCATCTCGTCGGCCACTGCCCACATCATCGACAAAGCCATGTCGATGGGCGCGAGCGAGCGCTATCAAACCGCCCGCGAATTGCAAGATGAACTGGCCAGCGCGGTGTTGCAGATCGAATATGGCCGCAAGCCGACGGGCTTTGGCGCGCAGACTGGTCCATTGCCGTATATCGATCCCTCCCTCGTGCCCACCCAAGAGATCGAGACGACACAGCAACGCCCCATCGTCACGGCGGCGGTCGCGGTTGCCCAGATGGACCCATCCTACACCGTCCCGCGTTCCGCCCTCCCACCGTTTCCAGAGGTGCCAACGCGCATCTTACCGCCGGGCAACCAGCGCGGCACTGCCTGGTTCGATCTTGGTGGTCCCTTGGTCCAGCGCATGGGCAAAGCGGGCCTGGTGCTTTCCGCCGTCGAGCTCTACTGGGGATTGCTTTGTGCTGCGGCCCTGGGTGGCGCGGTGGGCACGCGTGGCTTCAAAGAGTCCCCCACGGTCATTGTCGCCATCGGGGCGGTGGTGTGGTTGGGGGCCGTCATAGCGCTCACGAGCTTTGTGGTGCGTGCCATTGACCGCCCCATCGCGCGGCGGGGGCGCATCTCCGACGGGCAGCGGTGGTTCTATGCCATCGCGCTGCTCATGCTTTGGCTGGGGATGAATGGCGTGGCCCTGTTTGCCCTCGGTGGTGTTTCGCCCTTAGCGGGCCTGTTTGGCTTGGGGTTCCTGGGCCTGGCCAGCATCTTGACGGGGCTGCTCAACGCCGCGAATGTGCTGGCCTAGATGCCACGTCCTACCCCATCTTTCGTTGCGAGGCTCTCTATGCTGTTGCGTTTCGTGCGTCATCGTGGCTGGTTGCCGCTCTTAGCCCTCTGCCTCCTCGTCGCGGGGTGCGATCTGGGGAGTGGCGGCCCTGCTGGTGGCGGTGGTGGCCCCACGCCCATCCCTGGCACGCCAACACCTAACCCCGCGCTGGTGGCGACGGGCACGGGGTCCGTCACCCTGGGAAAGACGCAAGAGTATCGCCTGGGCAGCTTCAGCGCCACCGCCGTGGCTGCCGCGACGAATGGCTTGGTCGTGGCGGGCACACCGAATGCCATTGGCACCACCGCGCTGGCCTATGCCCCCTTCGCTGGCGGCAGCGTGAAGTCGCTGCTCAAGGTCACGCCCGCGCCCGATGGCACGGCACGCGGCATCCTCCATTTCGCGGCGGCGGGCGACTGGGCGGTGTATGAGCAGGCGACCGCGCTTGGCACATCCTGGGAACTTGGCGCGGTGCAGCTTTCCACCGCCAAAGCCGTTATCATCGACACCGCCACCAAAGCGGGCGGCAGCGCGTTGCCCGCCACCGCGTTCGCCACGGATGGCACGGATGTCGCCTGGGCGGTGCCCGTTGCGGGTCAAACGAATACGGTGCTGCGCGCCTTTGACCTCACCACCGCAACCCCCCGTACCTTGCTGACCATCCCATTCGGCATCAGCGATGTCTTGCTCGCAAACCGCTTGCTCTACTATCGCACCGCCGCCTTCACCAATGGCCAAAACACCAGCACCTCCTGGTTGTGGTGGCTGACCCAGCCCAAACCGCAACAACTCGATGCGAAGGCCGCCGGCAACATCACCCTCAACAGCCGTTATCTTGCCTGGGATGATGCCAACACTGTCACCGTCACGCTCTATGAC
>JACDGC010000663.1 GCA_013815535.1 Ktedonobacterales bacterium | reverse complement strand
GACAACGTTTGAGCGCGTGGTGGCCATCAATCTCGTCGCGCCGTTCCTGCTCAGTCAGGCGTGCTTCCCCGTGATGCATGCCCAAAAGCATGGATCGATCATCAACATTGCTTCGATTGCGGGTCTGTTTGGCATCGCTGACCGTGTGGCCTACAACGCTAGCAAGCATGGCCTGATCGGCATGACGCGCACTCTGGCCGCCGAATGGGGAGGCCTGGGGATTCGCTGCAACGCCATCTGCCCCGGTTGGGTCAAGACCGAGATGGACGCTGCCGACCAATCGAGCGGCGCTTACACGGATGCGGATATCATCAATCGCGTGCCGATGGGCCGTTTCGCCACACCAACGGACATCGCCCAAGGGATCGTCTATCTCGCTGATCCAGCCCGCAGCGGCTTCGTCAACGGCCACGCGCTCGTCATCGACGGCGGTTGGACGGCAGATGCCTCGTGGGATACCCTGCGCCTGACCCACCGCGCGGGGAACGCCTCGTGAGGCACGCATTGCAAAAGAGGAATGACCATGAAAACAACTCATGTGCGCGTCGCGACCGAGCAGGATCTCCAAGAACTGACCGCGCTATATCAAGCGTTCCATGAATTTCACGTGGCGGGCGTCCCTCAGCGGCTGCGTGTACCAGAACATTATGATATCGAGCGCATTCAAGCCGCCCTCAAAGAGTACATCCAGCGGCCAGATACTGGCCTGTTCGTCACCGAGATCGATGGCAAACTCGTGGGGTTCGTGGAAGTGCACATTCAGGAGGATGCCACCGATGCTGCGGTGGTCGCTCAGCGCTACGGACATGTGCAAAGTTTGATGGTCACGGCGACGCACCGCAAAGTTGGCCTGGGGCGGGCCTTGCTCGACACCGCGAAAGACTGGGTGACCGCCCAAGGTATCTCTCAGTTGCGCCTCGATACATGGGAATTTGCGGCAGGCCCGCTCCATTTCTATGAACATCTCGGTTTTCGCACAGTAAAGCGCGAAATGGCGCTAGACATCACGACAGAGGAATGACACCCACCGCCCGAGTGAATAGCCAGAACAGCACACCTGTGCGTCAGTCTATGATGAAGAGCGTCGCACCGCTGGCGGTGGACGAGCGATGAGGAGCGGTGTCGTCAGCCACTTGGTAGCTCATGCCGAGCATCAGGGTGAAGACGCGCCCATCGGCGAGTTGCGTCTCAAGCTGACCAGCCAAGCACAGTAAGATGTGCCCCTTATCGCACCAATGGTCGGCGACATAGCCCGGCGAATAAACAACCATCCGCACGCGGAGGGTGCCGAATTGCTGGGTGCGCCATGTCGCCATCCCATGCTCGCCGGGGTGCTCAGTCACGGGTATCGCATCCCAATCCGTCACGCCAAACGGGATGTCTTGCATCTTCAAGGAAGTACGCTCCTCACCAAAACCCAGTGTCTCGATCAATCAAAACAATCACAAGATCTGTGCGTCATGCCCAAGGCAACCCTCAAGTGCGCCACTCCGTCAGCCGCGCCGCGATCATTTCCGGCGTGGGAATGCCTGATGTGCCGGGGGACTGCACCACGAACGACGCGGCGGCATGGGCATAGCGCATGGCCGCTAGCGGATCGCCCATCTGCCGCAACGCGATGAGGTACGCGCAGGCAAAAGTGTCGCCTGCGCCGGTGGGGTCCACCTCTGTCACGGGAAACGCCAGGGTAGGGGTGCGTCCCCGCTGATGCCACAGGGTCGCCCCACGCGCACCATCCGTCAAGACGACGCGTGGAATCTGCGCGGCCCAGCCCGCCACTTGGGAAGCCCCATCGCCCCCACCCGCCGCGATGGCGAGATCCTCGGTGCTGAGGATCAGGTCGGTGAGGGTTGGCACGATGCTGGCAGCGCTGCCCCAGCGGGTCGGACTCACACGCCCCGCCGCATCCCAAACCCGCAGCCAACCTTGCGGCGTCGCCGCGCGCACGGGACCTTGCAAGGCCATGGCGAGGTCCGGCGCGATCTCGTCCGCAATGGGGCCGAGCAGCGTGATGGGCACAGCGCACCACTCAGCGGGCAGGTGGGCAGCAGTAAGGGGGATGGCGCGGGCACGCAAATATTGCACGCGCCCGCTGGGGCCATACCTATTCTCGAAGATGGTCGCAGTGGCAGCGGGGACGGCATGGATGCTGGCAGTGGGAATGAGCGCTTGCAGTTCCGTCACCACCGCAGCGGGCGCGCTGGTGCAGATGCCGACACGCAACGCATGCCGCTCGGCCAGCAGCGCCGCGTAGGTGACGGTGCCCCCCAGGCGATAGGTGCCGTCAGGTTGCAGGTCGCGCGCGACATGGCCGACCAGGACGATCTCAGGCGGCATCAGCGGCTGGCGCGTTTAGGCGACACCACCACGCGGCGGGCATCACCCTCGCCGGTGCTCTGCGTCTGCACATACGGTAACTCTTGCAGCGTCATATGGACGAGGCGCCGCTCATAGGGCGTCATGGGTTCTAGCGTGATCGGGCGTTGCGACCCCTGCACCTGCTGCGCCACACGCAGCGCGAGCGACCGCAGATTGTCATCGCGGCGGGCACGATAATGATCGATATCAACCACGATGTGATAGCGGTCACGACCCTGATGATTGAGCATCATATTCACGATGAGTTGTACGGCTGCCAGCGTCTCACCACGCCGCCCGATGAAAAGACGCATCATCTCGTCATTGCCATTCGCATGAATGTTGAGGGTAAACGGGTCGGCACGCGAGATGGTGACGGCGGCGGGCATGTTCATGTAGCCCAACATCGTGCGGAGGATGTCAAGCGCCTGCCGCGCCAGGGCGTCGGGAACGGACCCCGTCCCCGTGAAGGTGCCTTCATCTTCCAGGGCGGGGGCAACCACAGGCAGTTGCGGCTGGGTGGCGAGGGGCGACGCGTCGGCGTCATAGTCGCCCTCATCATCCCCTTCCTCGTCATCAGCATACGCGATGGGGGCGGGAGCGGGTTGGGCC
>JACDGC010000662.1 GCA_013815535.1 Ktedonobacterales bacterium | reverse complement strand
TCGGCATACTCGTAGACCACATCCCGATCCCCATACGCCACCACGACTTCTTGCTCTTCCGAGTCGATGGATCGAATGGTGCCCACATCCCCATTGAACACTTCGAGTTGGTAGTTATTCTTCAGATGGATCACCCGATCCCCTTGCCGCAGGATGATGCCCCCCCGCTGCACCTGGGCCTTATGTTCATCTGGCGGGTTGAGGATGGATTGAATGAGCGGATTGAGGGCACGGGTCCCCATATCGCCACGTGTGCCAGGGCAGAGCACCTGCACCTCCCGGATGGCATCGATGCCCAGGCGCGGAAATGAAGTTTGCAATAGGTGATGTACTACCGCCACACCTCGCACCGGTTCGTCTTCTGCCACCCACCAACAATCGGTGATGGGAGTGCGGGTCATCGGTTCTAGTTGTGGCGCGAGGCCCTGATTGATGCGGTGGGCGTTGAGCACAATCTGACTGGTCGCCGCCTGCCGAAAGACCTCCGTGAGACGAGTCGTGGGAATCTGCGCCGAAGCGATGGCGTCGCGCAAGACATTGCCCGGTCCCACACTGGGCAACTGGTCGATATCCCCCACGAACAGGATCTGGGCCGTCGGGGGCACCGCTTTGACCAGCGCATGCGCAGAAACAGATCCAGCATCGAACTTTCATCGACGACGAGGGCATCGATTGCTAAGGGGTTGTCCTGATCATAGCGAAATGCCATCTTGCCGGGATCGAAGGCCAGCAGCCGATGCACCGTTTGCGCCGCCTGCCCGGTCAGTTCGGCGAGTCGTTGCGCGGCGCGTCCCGTCGGGGCGGCGAGCGCCAAGCGTTTGCCCATCGCCTGCCACAACGCCACGATGGTCCGCGTCGTGAAGGTCTTGCCGGTGCCAGGGCCGCCGGTGAGGATAAGCACCCGTTCCCGCGCCGCCAACTCCACCGCCTTTTGCTGCTGGGGGGACAACGCGACCGCCTGCTTGGCGGTATAACCGGCAATCCAGCGCTGGACCCGTTCGGTATCGGCACTAAGGGGAGTCGTGAGGAAACTCCGCAGCCGCTGGGCCAAGGCCACTTCGGCATGGTAGAATGGCGGGGTGTAGCAGCGATCAGAACCTTCCTCCTCGATGAGTTCGCCGTCAGCGATCATCTGCTGCACCAGCGGACGCACCCGTGTCGCTGGAATGGGGCACGTGGGCAGGGCCAGCGCGGTCACCATCTCCGCGACCAGGGCGTCTTCCGGTAAGTAGCAGTGGCCATCCTCAGCGGCCTGTTGCAACAGGTAGGTGGCTCCAGCGCGGAGGCGGAAATCGCTATCAGGGGCAATGCCGACGTTCCGCGCGATGGTATCGGCGGTGACAAAGCCGATGCCATAGATATCGGCTGCTAGACGATAAGGATTGGCGGTCACGACCTCGATGGCCTCCTGGCCATACACCTTATAGATCTTAGCAGAGAGGGTCGGCGTCAATCCATGGGATTGCAGGAACAGCATGATCTCCTTGATGATCTTTTGTGCGGCCCAGGCGGCGGTGATGCGTGCGACCCGTTTCGTTCCCAGGCTCCGCACCTCCAGCAGGCGCGCCGGGGTCTGCTCAATGACGTCCAGAGTGTCTACGCCAAAATGTGCCACGATCTTGGCGGCGGTCTTGGGCCCGATGCCTTTGACGAGGCCCGAGCCTAAGTAGCGCTCAATGCCCAGGGCGGTGGCGGGTTTGAGTTCCTGCGATGAGGTGACCGCGAACTGGGGACCATGCTTGGGATGGGTCTGCCACTGCCCCCGGCAGCGGAGGGTCAGTCCCGCTTCGACGGTTGCAAACGCGCCGACGAGAGTGACCAACTCTGGCTCCCCCGGCACGCGCATTCGCAGAACCGAATAGCCCGTCTCCGTAGCGTGGTAGGTGACCCGCTCCACGACTCCTTGTACATATTCCAATGGTGACGGTTCTTGACTCACCTGATCGCCTCAACACACAAATGAGATGGTGCTACTGTGTTGCATTCTCGCATACAACGGCACAGTTGGCAGGCTCGTCATGTGGCGGGCGAAGGAGACCACGTAACTACCTCCTTCAGCGACATCGCTGAGGACCAGACGGGATGGTCACGATGAGGAGCGTGACGTGTCCTTTAACACTCAAGCTAGGGCGTCTTTTCCTCTCTGCGCGATTCAGTGTTCTGCCGCCTCGTGCGCCTGCCCTTCGTCATAGACCGCCAAACTTCGTAGAAGCATTTGCTGTCTCTCCTGAAGGTAATCCTGAAAACACGCCACGAGGTCATGCTCTGCACCAAAGGGGGATGCCTGGAACGCTTGGGGCACCGCTTCCACCAAATGGGTGTCCTGCGCCATCTCTTGCAATGTGCCGAGAAATGCCTGGTATCCGCTGAAATGGTGCGCTTGCAGTTCCTGGACCCAGTCTTGAAAAAGCAGGGTGGTACCAACAAAGTTGCTCCGTAGCGGCATCCCCATCAAGCATTCAATCCAGCGGAGATGTGCGCCTTCACACGTCGCCGCCGCATCGATGCGAAAAAGTGTCCATTCGGTGATGAGGAACTCTTCGCCGTCTCTCTCGTCGAGGAAGAGGGCCAGGGCCACATGGCGGTAATAATCCAGGGGATTGAGAATGAATGATGATGAGCCATGGGTCAGTGCGGTTGCCGTTTTAGCGTCAATTTTATCGGGGCGATACGCCGCAGTTTCGAAGCGAATGGCCACCTCGGGAAAGCGGTCTGCGGTAGTCCAGCGAACGATTTGATGGGGGATGACATAACGTTGGGCGAGCCAAGAAGCTACACGCTCATTGATGGCATCCTTCCCGCGTTTAAGGAGATACATCGGTGCAGGTGGAGCAGCATGCGGTTTTTTCCTGGGCCGCGCGAGCCATTTCTTGCTATCTCCCGATACAGTCATGGGACGAATCACCAAGGGGGACAATTCCACGGGTTCCGCGGGATGCTCCCACTGCCAAGGTACCATAAGCCCTCGGT
>JACDGC010000661.1 GCA_013815535.1 Ktedonobacterales bacterium | reverse complement strand
CCAGTGGGCTTTCCCTGGTTTCGTCATGTCTGATTGGGGCGCGACACACTCGACGTTGCAGTCAGCGGCGGCGGGCCTGGACATGCAGATGCCGGATCAATCTTATTTCGGCAGCGCGCTGCAAACCGCCGAACAAAACGGCCAAGTGTCGATCCAAACCATCAATCAAATGGACCATCGCATCTTGCGCACGATGTTTGCCGATGGCCTCTTTGATCACCCCACCACTGGCACGCCCAGCAGCAACGTCGCCACCCCGGCGCACGATCAATTCACGGCCCAGGCCGCTGAGCAAGGCACGGTGTTGCTGCAAAATACCCAGAGCATCTTGCCGCTCAACAGTGGCTCGGTCGGTTCCATCGCCGTCATTGGTGCCGACGCCTCCACCGCGCCGATGGATGCTGGCGGTGGCAGCGCGCATGTGAACGCGCCCTTCGTGGTGACCCCGTTGCAGGGCATCACCACGCGCGCGGGCAGCGGCGTGAACGTGCAATATGCCCAAGGAGTGGGTGCGGATGGCGCGTTGCCCAGCGTGCCCGCCACGGCGCTGCACCCCGCTTCGGGTGGGGGCAACGGATTGACCGGGCAATATTTCAACAACACGACGCTCACGGGTTCCCCCGTTTTGACGCGCACCGATGGCACCGTCAATTTCAACTATAATGGGGCAGCGCCAGGGGCGGGCGTGAACGCGACCCAGTGGTCCGCGAAATGGACGGGCACCATCACGCCACCCGCGACGGGCACCTATACGTTTTCGCTCACCAGCGATGATGGCAGTCGCCTCTTCATCAATGGCACCAAGATCATCGACAACTGGCGCGACCAGGCAGCGAATACTCAGACGGGCACCGTCAGCCTCACGGCGGGGCAAACGGCTTCCATCGAAGTGGACTATTATCAAGGTGGCGGCCTCAGTCAGGTGAATCTGGGATGGCAATATCCCGGCTCGCCCACCCTCATCGACCAAGCGGCTCAGGTGGCGCGCAGTGCCAATGTCGCGGTCGTCTTCGCCAATGATGAAGAATCCGAAGGCGGCGACCGCAGCAGCTTGAGCCTTCCCAACAACCAGGATCAATTGATCACGGCGGTGGCCCAGGCTAACCCCCACACCATCGTGGTGCTGAATACCGGCGCGCCCGTCTTGATGCCGTGGGTCAGCCAGGTGCAGGGTATCGTTGAAGGCTGGTATCCCGGTCAAGAAGACGGCACTGCCATCGCGGCGGTCCTCTTTGGCGATGTGAATCCGTCGGGCAAATTGCCGATGACCTTCCCCGCCAGTGGCACCCAGGTGCCCGCCAACACCACAGCGCAGTATCCTGGCGTCAATGATGAATCCGCCTATTCCGAAGGGTTGCAGGTTGGCTATCGCTATTACGACGCCAACAACCTGACCCCGCTGTTCCCCTTTGGCTATGGCCTCTCCTACACCAATTTCGCCTACAGCAATCTGAGCATCTCGCCCACGTCGGGGGCCTTCAATAGCCCTGTCACGGTCAGCGCGACGGTCAAGAACACCGGATCGCGCGCGGGCGCGGATGTGGCGCAGGTCTACGTCACCTTCCCCACGGGCGTGGGTGAGCCGCCGAAACAACTGCAAGGCTTCCAGAAAGTCACGCTGGCCGCTGGGCAATCGCAAACGGTCAGCTTCACGCTGAACGCGCGCAGCTTCGCTTATTGGGATACCACGGCGCATAACTGGGTGGTGCCGCAGGGGACCTTCCAGATCAACGTCGGCGATTCCTCACGCACGTTACCTTTGCAGGGCAACTACGCGGTGACGACGCCTTCGTATAACACGCTGCAACAAGCCAACAACAATATCGGCACCAGCGACAACAGCAATCCCACGGCGGGCAATTATGATGGCAAAGGCTACAGCTACTCCGCCCAGGCACTGGCAGAGGTGGGCTTGACGCCTGGCGCAGTGGTGACGCACAATGGCGTCTCCTTCATCTGGCCCAACAACGCCGCCGGGCAAAAGAACAATGTCGTTGCGGGGGGCCAGACCATCATGTACGCGGCGGCGGGAAACACCCTCGGCTTCCTGGGGGCCGCTGCCTTTGGCACGCAAAGCGGCACGGCGACCATCACCTACACCGATGGCACGACGCAACCGTTTACCCTCAGTTTCGCGGATTGGTATGCCAACGCCCCCGCTGCGGGTGATGACCTCATCGCCACCGCCGCGAATTGGAACGTCCCCGCTGGCAGCACGTCGGGGAATCACGCCGTCAGTGTCTATTACACCTCCGTGGCGCTCAACCCGACGAAAGCGATCCAATCCGTCACCTTGCCCAGCAACGCGAATTTGCATGTCTTCGCCATGGGGGTGAACTCATTACGGGGGGCGTATAACAACGTGGGCATCAGTGATAACAGCAACCCCGGCGCGGGGAGCCTGGATGGCAAAGGCTATAGCTATTCGGCGCAAACCCTGGCGGCGACGGGGCTGACGCCTGGCGCGGTGGTCTCGCACGATGGCGTCTTATTTACCTGGCCCAATGTGGCGGCGGGCCAACAAGATGATGTCACAGCGACGGGCCAGACGGTGACCATGGTTGGCACTGGAACCGTGCTGGCGTTGCTGGGCACGGGCAACAATGGCACACAGAGTGGCACGGCCACCATCCACTATACGGATGGCACGACCCAGACCTTCACCCTCAGCTTCGCGGATTGGTATGCCAACACGCCCGCTGCGGGTGATGAAATCGCCGTGACGGCCACCAACTGGAACGTCCCCAGTGGCGACACGTTGGGGAACCACGCCGTCAGCGTCTATTACACAGCGGTTGGGGTGCAGTCTGGCAAAACCGTGGCATCCGTCACCTTGCCAAACAACACAACCTGCACGTCTTTGCCATGACGATTCAATAGCCAGTTTCCCCACCTCATTCCTGGGGGGCATGGACAAATGCTCCCCAGGAAGCGGCGGCGTAGCATCCTATTTGGGAGCTATGCCGCCATCT
>JACDGC010000660.1 GCA_013815535.1 Ktedonobacterales bacterium | reverse complement strand
GCGTGGGGGATGGCGTGGGGGTGGGGTAGGCCCGCGCATCCGCCAGGGGCACCCAGTTCGGCAGCCCCAGCCCCGCCCCGCGTGCCACCGGCACAAAGGCCACCAAGAGCACCAATGCCAGCACCAGCACCGTCGCCAAGGTGAGGCGATGGGTGCGCGCACGCACATGGGGATGGGGGGTCGGTGGCACCCGCATCGGCACGGTGTCGTGGTGCTGAGCCGCCGGAATGACCACGATGGGATTGGTGGGGTGCTTCGACAGCTGCTTGTTATCGGGTCGCAGCCCCAGTGGCGACAGCACCACAGGCACCCGCGCCTGCGTGGTGGGGGGACGCACGGCCGGGATGGAGGGCAGTGTGATGCCCGGCATGACCACGGTGCTGCGCGCGATGGCCCGCTGCGTTTCCGTGGATGCCGCCGGGTGGTGCTCCGTCACCGCCTCGGCGGCGGCAGCAAGGTTCTGGGTGGTCGCCGTCGGGGCGATGAACGCGGGCCGTGGCTTGGTGCCCAGGTGGGTGGTCGGCGTCGCCTCCGTTGGCATTCCTGCATCGGGCACGATTGTGGGCGATGCCCCTTCAGCGGGCGTCACGGGCACATCCGTGGTTTTTGGCTTCGGCTTTCTGGGCATAGCGGTCGCTTTCTCTGGCCAGGCTGGTCCACATCTCACGGCTGAGACCTGGGCAATGTCTTTTCTTCTGACCCATGTCATACCATACCTTAGCCGTTTTGTCATCACACGAGGACCACTGGCGCGGGAATTCGCCAACCTGCCCTCCCTTGGTGCAGGGTTACGCGTGCCCGAAGAGGAAGGCCGCCGCGAAGACCAGTGCCCCACCGCCCACCACCTGAGCCATCGAAAGCCCCCAACTCGTGCCAAAGAAGCGGTGCCGAATCGCCGCGATGATGACGAGTTCCACCGCAACGACGATGTATGCCGTCAACAAGGCAACCTGCAAATTGTGGATCAAGAAGGGGAGGGTATGCAGCGCACCACCGAGAAAGGTCATCAGCCCGGTGATGCCACCTCGCACGGCAGGGTTGCCGCGCCCAGTGAGTTTGCCATCATCTGAAAGAGCCTCGGAAAAGGCCATGCTGATGCCTGCCCCCGTTGCTGAGGCCAGCCCGACGAGAAACGCGAAAAATGGGTTGCGCGTCGCGAAGGCGGTGGCGAAGATCGGCGCCAACGTCGAGACGGACCCATCCATCAGGCCCGCCAAGCCAGGCTGCACCACGCGCAGCACGAAATGCTGCGCCTCGTCATCACCCGCTGGCGACACCGGGACACTGCTATCCAACCGCCGCGCGAACCCTGGCAACCCCATTGCCAGGAAGATTTTCGAGATGATCGCTTGCCGACCACGGGGGGGTGAAATCATTGAACCAGTGCTCCTGGAGTGTGGGCCAGCGCGGCGCGACAGGCGGGACAATAACCATAATACTGCTCGGAACGCATCAAAATGCGATAGCCACCGATTTCCCGGGGCAATGTGTCCACTTGAGGCACCTCGTGCGCATCCACGATGGCATGGCAACGCAGGCACACCAACTCCGCGTGCGGCGTCAGATCAGGGTCATAATGAATGTGGCCATCACCCGCGTCGAAGCGGCGCACCTCACCCCATTCGACCAATTCATTCAACGCATGGTAAAGGGTCGCCAGTGAGAGGCCCGGCAACATGGGCTTCAACCGCGCAAACAGATCCTCAGCGGAAGGATGTGATTGATCGCCAGCGAGCGCGCCCCAGATCAGCATCCGCTGCGAGGTCACTTTGCCCCCTTGCGTGCGCAATCGCTGCGCCAGTGCTTCGATTCCCTGCATCGTGCTTGCCTTCCCCTTTCTTGATAATCATTCCTAATCTATAGTGATTATAATCAATGACAGGGGGCGGTGTCAAGAAAACAGCCAGCCCTGCCACCCCTCGCCATTCTTTTGGTGCAGTTCGTGACGGCATCGCGCGCTTCTTCCCCTGCAAAAGTCCTATCGTCACAATGAACGATATGGTCATGTCATATGCTAGAGATGTGGTAGAATGAGGGGATTCGAGAATGCACAACAACGTTTGGCGAGGCAACACATGACGGGGCAAGCACAGTCGCTCTATCGAAAATGGCGTTCGCAGACCTTCAGCGATCTGGTGGGCCAAGAAGCCGTCATCCAGACGCTGCGGCAAGCGGTGGCACAAGCGCGACTGACGCATGCGTACCTCTTTAGCGGGCCACGTGGCACGGGCAAGACCTCCACCGCACGCCTGCTGGCCAAGATGGTCAACTGCACCAACCCCCGTGATGGCGAGCCGTGCAATACCTGCCTCTCGTGCAGCGAGATCACCGATGGTCGTTCGACGGATGTCTTTGAGATCGATGCCGCCTCGAACCGTGGCATTGATGAGATCCGCGAACTGCGCGACCGCGTGCGCGTCGTTTCAGCCATCGGCAGAACCCGGCTCTTCATCATTGACGAAGTGCATATGTTGACGACCGAGGCATTCAACGCCCTCTTGAAAACGTTGGAAGAGCCGCCGCCAAATGTGCTTTTCGTCCTTGCCACCACCGAGGCGCACAAAATCCCCGCGACGGTGATCTCGCGCTGCCAGCGATTCGAGTTTCGTCGCATCGCCTTGCGCGACATCATCGCGCGCTTGCAATATGTCAGCGACCAAGAGGGCTTGCGAACCGAGCCGCACGCCTTAGAATTGATCGCGCGGGCCGCACAGGGTGGCATGCGCGATGCCCTGAGTCTGTTGGACCAAGCCCGCGCCTTCGCTGGTGATGCCATCAGTGCCGAAGCGGCGCGGTCGATGCTGGGCATGGCTGACCCCGCACTGGTGCGGGGGGTCATCGAATTCGTGGCGGCAGGTGATACGGCGGGGGGCCTGCATCGCATCAACCATCTCGCCCAATCAGGGATCGACCTGCGCCAACTCGCCAACCAATTAGCCGAACTGTGGCGGCAACTGATGCTCACCCGCGCGGGAGC
>JACDGC010000659.1 GCA_013815535.1 Ktedonobacterales bacterium | reverse complement strand
CGCGCCATCCACCACGGTCAGCCAACCCGCCGCCGAGGTGTCGATCACCAGCCACACGCCCGCCCCAGCGCCAGCCAGATGGGCCGCCCCCACCAGGGCGCACCAATCCCCTGGCTGCGGACGCCAGACCAGACCCGCGCCGCGCAGCCGTTGGGCTTCGTCAGCCAGCACTAGGTCGTCGCGCATCATTGCCTCCTCGCCAGCGGGTAACGTCGTGATGTGGCGCACCAAGCTCACATTTGCAGGGTAGACGTGCGGTCCAGCCGTTAGTGGCTCGCCATCTTCGTGGCTGATGAGCCACGCGATGCGGCTATGTTGGGCATCCCAAGGTCCATGCTCAGAACTCCGTTTTTGGCTTTAGTTTAGCACACGCTGCGGCAGTTGGATGCGTATGGTGGTTAGGAATGGTAAGCGTGGTCATCATGATGTTTCCTAATCTTTTTGACAAAAACGGGTGTAGGGGTTCTTCTCGACATTCATATAAGAATGGGAAACGTTGGCGAGCGTTGCGAAGACCCCAGCACGTTAGCGAGGGCGTCCATTCGACCGCTCTTGCTCTTTGGCTTGGTTGGGTTTTATGCTTAGGGGAAAGCGCGTGGATGAAGGGTGCCCCACATCATGATTTTGTTGCATGCGATGGAAGCGCCGTATGACCTACCCGGCATCGACATTCGCCGGGGTGATACGATGTATCATCTGCTTTCCGATATCCCTGGCAATGTTGGAACGGCGGAGTTGTTGGCCTTCGTGCGCGAGTGTGGTGGCCATGATAGTTGGATGCAGGCGGCAGGGACCTATCGAGAGCATTTCGACATCTTTGGTGAATGGGCTGAGCGCGCCCGTGAACTGGGCGCACGGCTGGCGGATGGGCATGAGGTCGCACGCATCTTGACGCACAAGCGGGCCGCGCTGGCGCAGACGGCGCTGGCAGTGCCCGCGCTGACCAGTCGCCAGATGCGCGGGCTGGATCATTTGCTAACGGCGACCTATGGCATCACACCCACTCAGCGGATGGAACTGGCGGCAACCCGCCTGGCGGAGTTGGCGCGCCAGATGATGGGTGGCGCGGTGGCGGGGCTGCCCATCACGGTGCTGGTGGGGCCGGGGCGCACGGGCGCGACCGGATTGGTGGCAGCACGACTGCTGCTGAACGCCGGAGCGCAGGTGACGGTGTGGTTGCCGCTGCCCGTCGCCGCACTGCACCAGGAGGGACAAGCGGCCCTGGCGACGGCGCGGGCCTGCGGGGTGCGCGTGGCCGAGGCTCCGCTGCCCACTGGCACGAGCCTCGGCCAGAGTGCGCTGGTGGTGGAGGCCCTGCTCGGCGCGGGCACACGCGCCGCGCCCTCTGGGCCGATCGCGGAAGCGATTCACCTCTGCAACGCGGCGGAAGCCCCCACCCTGGCGCTGGACCTGCCCACAGGACTGGACCCAAATGAAGCTGGCCCGCTGGGGCCGTGCGTGCGCGCGACGGCGACGCTGGCGCTGGGGCTGCCACTGCGGGGGCTGACGCTGACGGCGGCGGCTGAGTGCAGCGGAGAGGTGTGGCTGGGTGATGTGGGCATCCCTCGGCGTGCCCCCAAACACGTCGGCGCGCGGGTGGGCCAGATCTTCGCCACCACGCCGCTGGTGCGTCTGGATGTAGCACCCCTGGCAGGCGACGCGCTGGCGAGCGAGGTGCGCCAGTTGCGCGTGGCGGCGGCCACCTGACCGCGTGCAGCGCGGAGGATAAGCGCATCCCAATCTTCCCTGCCTGTTGGCGCGGATGCGGCTTCAGTGCTACACTGCTAGAGTGAGCACTGGCGAAATATTCTCCCGATGTGGGGATGGGATACGAGGAGCGGGCAATTCGATGGCACAGCCTTCATTCAACGTGATCAAATTTCGATTTGGGGTCGTGGTGGTTGCCAGCGATGGCGAGGCGGGCGCGGTGGCGGGGGTGCTGGTGCAACCGAGTCAGCGCATCGCAACGCATCTGGTGGTGAAGATCGGGCGGGGGCCAGGGGGCGTCTTGCGGGCGGTGCCGCTGGAGCGCGTGACGGGGGCAGACGCCGAGGCGGTGCACCTGAGCATCACACGCGAGGCGTTGCTGAGCGCGATGAACGCGGTGAGCGCAGAGCAAACGCAACTCTCGAAAGCCACACAAGTGACGAACAACCAGACCAACCTGGGCACGCTGAGCCAGGTGTCGGTGATCGTGGGTGACAACCACTTGCATCGGCTGGGAGTGAGACGTGGCCTGACGAGCGGTGAAGTGCTGGTGGCGGCAACGCAGATCACCTCGGTCGACGCGAATGGGCGCGCGGTCGACTGTGCCACCGCTGATGTGACACAGGTGATCCCCTATCGCCCCGACGCCGACCTGTTGGATGATGTGCAGACGGCGCTGTATAACTATCCACGCCTGCATGTGGACCTGCGGGCGGTGCAGGTGCGCGTGGTGGATGGCGAAGCATGGTTGCTGGGCAACGTAGCCTCGTCGCTGAATCGGCGCATCTTGGAAGAACTGCTGGTCGAGGTGCGCGGGTTGACGGCCATCCACAATGAAGTCGTGGCGGACAATGAGTTGGCGGTGCAGATCGCCCAGGCGCTGGCCCGCGACCCGCGCACACGCGGCCAACTCTTTGGCGTCTATCCAAACCTGGGCGAGGTCTTTTTGCGCGGCAACGCGCGCTCGCCCGAAGCCTTGCAGGCAGCCATCGAGATTGCCCAGCATGCGGGGACGGGGCACCACGTCACTAATCAGATGATTCTCAACAGCGGCAACAGTTTGGTGCCCATGCTGGCCCCCGTCACCGGCACCAGCGACATCATCCCCGGCGGCGATTAGCGTGGACGTTGGTCTGAGCGTCGTGCGGCTGATCGCGCCCAACCCCGGCCCGATGACGGGCGCGGGCACGAACACCTTTGTGGTGGGCGATGCGACGGGCGGCGTGGTGATCGATCCGGGGGTGGATGACGCCAACCATCTGGCGCCCATCCAAGCCG
>JACDGC010000031.1 GCA_013815535.1 Ktedonobacterales bacterium | reverse complement strand
GGCTCTGACACACTTTTGGTGACGCTGCCTGGTTCTTGATTCCTTGACCGGCATCGGACTTCGTGTTTAGCAAGAGTTTCTCACCTGAACACGGAGGTGTCGCTTGGATCTCGTGACCTTCTTAGGATTACCGCCGCACTTTGCCTTGCTTGCGGTTGAATCGACCGAAGAGATGGTGACCATCTATCTCCAGTCTCTCCGCCTGGCTGCGTCTTGTCCTCTCTGTCAGCACGAGGCGACCCGCATCCACAGCCACTATCCCCGTACCGTCGCCGATCTGCCTGGCGGTGCGCGACGTGTGCGCCTGCGTTTGCAGGTGCAGAAATTCTTCTGTGATCACCCTGACTGCCCCCGCAAGGTTTTTGTCGAGCGCCTTACCTCATTCGTCGCCCCCTGGGCGCGGATGACCACCCGCCTGAATCAGGCATTGCGGACGATTGGGTTGGCGACGTGCGGGCGACTGGGAGCGCGATTAGCGGCGCGGTTAGGAATGCCCGTCTCTTGGCTGACGATGGTGCGACGGATGCTCAGTGATGCGGCCCCTGCGGCTGCCACCGTTCTGCATCTCGGCATCGATGACTTCGCGTTTCGTCGGGGCCATAACTATGGTTCGCTGCTGGTTGATCTCGATACGCACACCCTCCTCGATCTTTTACCTGATCGGAGTGCGGAGACGGCAACCACGTGGCTCCAATCCCATCCAGAAATCGTGTTGGTCAGCCGCGACCGTGGCGGGACGTATGCTCTTGCCGCCCAACGTGCGCTGCCACATGCCCAACAGGTCGCCGACCGCTTTCATCTCGTCAAGAATCTCGCGGACGCTCTCGAACCGATCTTTGCGCGGCTGTGGCCAACTCTTCCGCCGCCGGAAACGCTGATTATCCGTGATGTGCCACCACCAGATCCTGCCTATCCCCCTGCGCCCATCTTGAATGAACTGCCCCAGCCCGTTCGTACCGAACCAGCCATGCCGCACCGCAAAACGCCTCGTACCCCAGAAGTACAAGCGCGTTTTGCGGTGCGGCAGCAGATCTTCGTCCAGGTCATGCAACTTGCTGCCCAGGGGCTGTCCCCCGAAAAGATCGCCGCCAAGTTTGATATGAGTGGCTCAGGCGTGCGGCGCTGGTTACGTATGGGGCAACCCCCGGGAAGTCAGCCGCGCCGTCGCCATCCGCATATGCTTGATCCCTATACGGGCTATCTCCGCCAGCGTTGGTGCCAGGGGTGTCAGGAAGCGACCATACTGTGGCAGGAAATCCAAGCCCATGGGTTTCGTGGGTCACGACGCACGGTCTATCGCTACGTGGAAATCCTCAATGCCGAGCATCCCCGTCCACCTCATATGCCGCCAGAACGCCCTGCTGAACCCCCACCCCTGGATTTCGCCTTCTTGCTCGACTACACCTATCGGGATGCCCTCTGGTGGTTTATTCGTGTTCCCACCAAACTCTCCGCGCGGCTCACGAGAGCCGTCGAAGCCCTGTGTTGGGTCAGTCCGGCGCTGCATCCCTTGTACACGCTGGTGCAGACCTTTGTCAGTATGGTACGCACGCGATGTGTTGAGCCATTTGATGCGTGGCTTACCGCCGCGCACGCCAGTGAGTTCCCCGAGCTACAACGCTTTGCCCAGGGGCTGGTGCGCGACTATTCTGCCGTGCGTGCAGGACTCACGGAAATTTACTCCAACGGCATGGTCGAAGGTTTTGTCAACAAAATCAAAATGGTGAAGCGCATGATGTTTGGTCGGGCCGGGGTAGCGCTTTTGCGGCAGCGCGTGCTCTGCGCCTTGTAACAGACCGTTGCGAGTTAGGCGGGCGTTGCCGTGTGCTGACGCACATGGGCAATCTCATTAGGGTGGACAGCACGCACTTGCGTCGCAGTCAAGGTCTCGACCGCGATGGTTGCGCCGCCGAGCGTCACAAACTCGACCGTGTATCCTTGGCCCCCAGCATGGACCATGACCACGGTACCCATATCGCCAGCGGTGAGTCCTTGCTGGGGAAGATCCACGAGGAGGACCGCCCGCTCGAGTTCTTGTAACATGCCACATCACCTTTCTCATGGATGGGGATACGCCGTGACCAACCGAGGAATGGTCTCGCCGATGGCAATGAACCAGACGGTTCGTAGGGACGGGTTGCGTCCATCGGGCGAGACGATGGCTCCTTCAATGACGTAGCGTGTCCCAAAAGGAGTTTGATCACTGGCGACAACATCATGTGCCGCAGCATGGTGCCGCAATGCGTCTGCCAACACCTGCCATTGCGCGACGACGAACCCGAATCGGCTAAAGAATAGCGCTTTTCCGCGCCCGTCGGGGTGACTGAAAGACAGGAGGTAGCCGACAATCTTCTGCTCGGGTACAATGGCAGAGGCGTATTCTGGCAGTTTCATTCGGCACGAACTCCCTTCCTTGCCCAAGTATATCACGAGAGGCGAGGGTTCCTTCCCAATGTTTTTGTGGCCGCTGGGAATCAAGAACCAGGCAGCGTCACCAAAAGTGTGTCAGAGCCACGTAATCATGTCAAACCCGGCACTAAACCTGTCAAACCACAAAGAGGTTTTCCGTGATATATGTTGCCAGATTAGAATGTTCAGTCTGGAAATGCTGGTAGGCGCGATGGATCACCGCACGCAGCTCTTTACGGCCAACGTCGGTCGTCAGAACTGGGCGAAGTCGATACATCATGGTATTCAGCAAACGCGAATCAGCCACTTGTGCCGTGTTCGCTGCAGCACTTAATAGCGAGAACAGGATCAAAACAATTTCTGTGGGTGGCATCCATGTCTCCAAGAACAAAAAACGACCGACGGCGCTGCTAAAGCCTTGCTATCAGTATAGGGCAAATGTGCTAGCCAGGCAAGAAGGATGAGACGGAAAGGTGGTAAGGACGTACCGGTGTCAAGAAACCGTCGAGGGCTAGCTATCACGCGCGAATGCTTTAGCTGCCAAAGTTTTATACGAATACACGGCGTGCCAGGTCGCGGAGCAATGGCAGCGCCTGATGTACACGCTCTCCCGTGAGGGCCTCGTCGATATCAATGGCTTTCTCTTGTAGCAGCGTGTCGATGGCGTCGTCGCTCTCCCCCTATTGCAGCCAGAGTGCCGTCACACTACTCGTTTGCGTTATTCGATGCAGGCGATCTTTCGCCTGGATGGCATCACCAGGTGACCAGGACCGATCCACCAGTGCGACGGTCTGCGCGGCGGTGAGGGTGATGCCCATTCCGCCAGCTCCCAGCGTCACCACGAACACGTTATAGTCGCCCCGCTGGAAGTCCTGCACCAGCGCTACGATCTCTACGTTGGAGTGTTTTGGAAAGTACTCCACAAACGATTTCCTCACTGGTCCACACTTGGCACGCTGGCAGTGCGGATCATCTCCGCTGAATATGGCCTACTACACCCGACCACCCTCGTATCCCCTACGAGCGCCGCATGACGCCTGACAGAGCGCGTCAAATCCAATCCACAGTCAGCAGTGGACTTGCGCCGTATACCGATGAGAGGGATGTGTTTCTCTGTTGCTCACCACTGTATCGCGCAACCATCACCATAAACTGGCAACATCCACCGACGACGCCGACTGGACGAATCGGGGAGCAAACCCGCCAACTGAAACAATGGCTCATCCATTCCGACTTGGTGTGACAGGGGATACGACGTTGCTGCTAGATGCCGGTCAGGAAGCATAAGCTTATCAGCGCTCCGGGGGTGGTCGGGGTCTCAGTATCTAAGGGATCTCATCACTCATTTCACTTTGCGTTTTGCACCAAGCATGCTAAAATGCTTACATCTTGAGGCACGCATGTATCTTCGCGCTCGACAACCGCGCAGATACATTTCAATGAGAACAGCTAGCCCCGTCCGTGTTGAGCAATCTGACGGTAAATTATATCCACCTTTCTCCGTCCATTTTTTTGTCCCAGAACCTGCTGGATGAGCCGAAATGCCACCGCTCCTGGGGTAGGGGCGATCTCAAATATGATTCCCAATACCGCAAAGGTAGCAGGAGACGGATGCAACAGCGACTGCTCTAACAGCGCAACAATAGAATCGATATCGTCGGCAATCGTGATGGCTTCCGGCAATTGGAACTTCCCGGCACGCTGAACCTGCTGGGTCCACTGATACGCACGTTCAAAGACGGCCATGGGAGTTGAGCGGTAATGGGTGTTGATCCTGCGGTTAGCCCAATGGTAGCCTATCCATCCGTGAGCGGTCTGGTGCAGCATCCAGGGGACGGTGAGGGCATCGAGCGCGTCGATGGCGATGGCCGCCTCATGCGCCTCCTTCTGGGAAGCAAAAAATGGGAGAGGCCGCAGACCCCAACATCGAGGTGCGGGCAACCTTCGGGCTTCCCAGGAGCCATCAATCGCTTGCTGTACGATGTGCCAATGTTCCGCATCGAACGTACCAATGGAACGGTACCTGGTTTGCAGTGCCAGAGTCTTTTGTTGGACATACTCCAATAATGATCGCGTCAGATGTTCACCGGCGGCCAGTTGATGGAGTACCTCGGTATGGACGGCTGGTGAGGTTTGTTTTCGCGCCAAATCAAAAGCAGCGGAAGGCGCGATCTGGTCGAGGTAGCGCCGGTAGGATGGATGCCGCCGGATCATGCGCGCATACGACATGTAGTTCAGTGCGGTTTGATTCGACCAGCCAAATTCGACGCGCAGCCATGATCCCCATGCTCCATGAGGCAAATGGTCCTTCACCTGAAGCAGACACTCGCCAATTTCGACACGGTTCAAACGAATTGCTACCAGCTTCAAGCGGATAGCGTTGGCTTGCTGGTGCACATACGCCTGAGTTTCCCAATTGAGTTGTGCGTAGACGGCTTTCTTCGTGGACATCATTTTTCACCTTTCTCATGTTTCTTGTGTTACGCACACCCATCAGATCTCTGCCAGAGGGGAGGTCGATCCGTTCGTTGCTGCTGACGTACATCGGGACTCAAAGGCGCACCCTCCGTGACGATCTCATCGGCTCGCAACTTCCCATCGGCGCGGGTATAAGCCACCAGCAGTTGACGTTGCGCGTGATGCCAGCGATCCCACCATTCCTGCTCCAACACAGGAAAGTGCAACTGGCGCACCTGCCGGACCCGCTCGATCACCTGCGGCAACTGCTGCTGCAGCGGTTGCTCCTTCTCAGCCAGGCGATTCAGCGTGATGAGGTGCGGCGCTTTGTGTCTGTAGGAGTAGGCCAGCGTCCCATAGGCAGGCGGAGGCAACTGATCGTCCGTATCGGGCTGCTCCGACGGCGGATAGCCCAAAATCAGGGGATAACGGTCACCGAACCACACCGTACTCTTATGCGCCCAGCAGGAGAGCCGACCAGCCCCATCGCGCCAGAGCACCACACCATCTCCCAAGAAGGCTCTGACCAGCAAGCGATACATCCCTTTCACAGGACGATAGCCCAGACGCAGCAGCACCATCTGCGCCGTGGTACTCTCCCAGCCCTGGCGGCGCAGTGCATCATGTTCGATGACCGGTACGGGGGGAAGCCAACTCACAAAGTTGGCGCTGACCTGCACCGCATGCGATCCGGTCATCCAGGTGGCAATCTGCGGCCCCACCCGATCCTGCTGATTTTCCATACTTGCTCCTCGCTGCTCCACCGTGCGGGTCTCTCATCACGGCGCTCTTCGTTGGTGACGATCACCTGGCTGCTGGTCCCCCACCGGGGATCTCATCCGCATCAATCACCGGTCGCAGTGGCAGTGCGTTGGTGGCCTCCTCCGCCTGGTGCCCCAGGTGCTGCAGATCCGTCAGGGAAAGGGTAGTCTGCCGTGGCCGACGATTCACGGTGAGGTTAACGGTCATCGCGCGCTCGGCCAGGGAGTGATAGGTATCGCGCCCAAGGGCCTCCGCGATGGTGTGCACCGAGGTGCCGGCAATGAGTATCGGGTACCCCTTGAGACTGCGCTCTATGAGAATCCGTCGCCATCGCTCCCCCGCCCAGGCAGAGCGGACCCCATCGATGCCATCGACGAGCAACACATCGGCGCTGCTGGCCTGGACGATCAGCGGCTCTTCCAGCCCATCGGGTTGATCCCAGGTGGCACGAATCGCATCCAGATAGGCCATCCCCGGCAGATACGCAATGCGGATCCCCAGCCCTTGCGTGTGGTCACTCGCATCGCATACCTGGTGCAGACAGGCCAGCAAGAGATGGGTCTTCCCCGTGCAGGCTCCGCCCGTCAGGATGAGCGAGGGAATCCGTCGCAGCGCGGCCGACCAGGCCAGGCGGAAGCGTAACTCCCCCGCGTGCTGCTCCGGTGCCTGCGCGGCCTGCAGATGCTGGTGATACATCTGGCCGATGAAGAGGCACCAGCCCCGGAGCGCATCATAGGCTTCCGGCTGAAACGCCCGCTCAAAGGCGGCGAACCGCTTGAGCCAACTCGCGGTCCCGGGATGCGTCCCGCCAAAGACGGCCTGGCTGCGCGCACGGTCGCTGGCGACGCGCCGTTGCTCCGCCCGTTCCTCGGCCTCATAACGGGCCAAAGGCTCCGGGCCACAGGCGCATCGGACGCGTCGCACCAGCACGTGGCGGCCTCCCGCGTAGAGTTTGGGGACCATCACCCCACACTGCGGACAGGTCCAGGCCGCCTGGCTTATGCGCTCCGTGAGAATGGGATCCTGGCGCACCCGTGGCAAGGCGAGCAGGGTATCCAGGGAGTGCTCGTCGCTTGCCGTGATAGCTTGCGTCGGAAGGACGACCGCGAGCGGCGCAGGCAATCGTCCGGCATCGCCCGTATCGCGTTGTGTTTTCGTCGTCATGGCCTATCATCCCTCTCTGCTGGGGTGCGCCGTCGTGGCAACGGCACCACCCGTCGTTGCTGTTGCACGCCTGATCATGCCAGCGCTGCCCCGAGGTGGCGCAACACGGCAGCACGCAGGGCTAACGCCCCCGTTCCTTCACCCAGCGCTTGCGCCAGCGTCACCATGCTCAGGAGGCGATCCCCCCACAGACTGGGCAAGATGCCCTGCCGCTGCATCCCTGCCGCTGCCGCCGCGAAAAAGGCCGGGGCATCCCCGTCGGTCAGCGCGAGTTGCTCGGCCAGTTGCTGCCCGCCAGACATGTCCAGACTGAACTCCCCTTGCAGGCGCAGACTCGCCGTGGTGGGTGGCTCCGCCACATCGGGATAGGCGGTGAGGCGCTCGGCCAAATGCTGCAGCACCACCTGGTGGGTAGACGCTGCCGATGGGTAACCAGGTCGTCCCACGAGGACCGATTCGCAGACCTCGCGCACGAGGCGCTGGGCCGCGCTGCCGGTGATCCCTTTTGGCAGGAGCAGCGCGGCGATCTCCGCGAAGAGGAGCTGGCGCTCCGCCGCCTGGGTCATCCCCAACTGGGCCTGAAAATCCCGTCCGGCGCGCGTGCCAGGGGCACAGAGCTGCCGCTGGAGCGCATGCGCGAGTCGTTCAACCGGCGTCACCTCCAGCGGGATCACCGGCGGCGGGACCGCCGCACTACTCACGTCATCGGGTGCCGTGCCAGCAGCGCTGCCGTCACCAGACGGTACGACGGTGGTGGTGGCCAAACGACCATCCCGTCCGCCGCGATGGCGGGGCGCGACCGCTGCTGGTGATGCAGCGTGCTGGTGGCGACCACACCCCTGAAGGAAGCCGCGCACATCCCAACGCGCCTCGCGGTCACAGGCGAAGATCCAGTGCAAGACCGTTCCCCAGGCGCCTGCCGCGTGCCGCAACCGTCCCAGGAGTTGACAATCTTCCGCGTTGAGGGTGCCCGCGTCGGTGAGCGGCCAGGCGAACATCGCCGCGGCACAGGCCTGGACGATGAACTGCTCCTGTTTCGCCTGGCCCTGTACCTCCGCCAGCACGCGCAGCCAGTAGGCGTGCAATTGCTCATTCGCCCGCCGCTCCGGCAGCGGGGAGCGGGGGGCGCGCGCAATGGGGGGGTGAGAGGTCGTCCCAGAAGCGCTGGTGTTTGAGCCGTTCCCCCGTCGTCCCCCTTTTTTGTCCAAACCAGAGAAAGCGGGCGGCGACGCCGTGGTGGGGCATCGCCCACCAGCTGCGTCAGCAGCTGTCTCTGCTTCTCTTACAGCGTCCTCTAAACCTAAGATCCCTAAGAGAGCCGCTGGTTCCGCTGCTAGAGCCGCCTCGCACGCCATCGGGACGGACCCCTGGATCAGTTCTGGCGCAAAAGGAGCATTCCCCTGGTCCGTCGTGGAGGAATCCAGTGGTCCGTCGCCGTCGGCGCAAAAAAAGGGCGATGCGGGTGATGAGAAAATCCCAGCGTCCGGCGGTCCTCGGCGATGTCCCTTAGGGCAACCGGCCCCCCGCCGGCAGTGTTTGCGCCGCTGCTCCCCCCGGTAGGGTGCCTGGAGCGGTTGCCACTCGTCGAAGTGCAGGCAGAAACCGATCTCGCCCTCCTGCTGATAGCGGCCAGGTTTGGCCGGGACGAACCACAGGACCCCCAGGGCAATCAACTCGTCGCGCACCCGTTTCAATTGGGAACTATCCCAGTCGTATTGCTCGGCCCATTTTCTCCGCTCGTAATGGCAGCTGGTGCCGGGATGGGGGAGGCCCTGATTGCGCTGGATGAAGGCCATCCCAAACGATTTGCGCTGGACGATTTCGAGGAAGCGGCGCTGCGGCCCGGAGAGGGTGGCACGGGCGAGCTGCTCGGTGATCTCATTCATGGTCCCCATTTGATAGCCAACGGGCGTGGGTGGGCGCGCCGCTGGTGGTTGCTCGCCCTTGGCTCGTGGTGGGAGCGGTGGTGTGGCATTGAACGTTGGTGCTGCGGTCATAGCAAAAATCCTCGTGGCCCAAACGAATGCCCGGAGTTGACAACGCCCCACTTTGCCGCTATACTACGAGAGTGGGTGTGGACACTCCAGAGTGAACAAAATCCCGCGCGTTGATTTTCCTGATCAACGTGGTTTGGTGCTTCAGGTGGCGGTTATGCTTGTGAGGCGATGCCCGCTTAGCCTGATCTCAGATGAATAACCGGGGCGTTTGCGCTCCTCATCGCTCTGTTCACCGCTGCGGAAGGTGTCTCGTTGCGACCGAGATAACTTTTTAAGCAGGAAGGAAACGACAGGGCTATTTCCCGTATGCGCCGTGGTCGGCGCTTAATGCATGAGGCATCCAGCCGCTGTGTGTGCAGAAGCACCACGGCGGTTTTTTGGTGACTGCGGCTCATGCGCGTACATCATATCTTTCCTATAGCCTTCCACTATCAGAAACATGCCTTCCTTCGACTTCTCTGCTGAGAGATCGCTCTGCCGCGTGCTCTGCTCCATAGGGAGGCCGCTCCAATCTTTCGAGGATGATCAAGGTATACTCGGCAACCAGTGATGGATCAAGTCCCTTGCCGCGACTCGTGCACGATTTTTTCGTACCGCTTCACCGAAAAGCGTGGATTCATGCGGCCTCGTCTATAAAACAAAATTAGAACAAACCCGCCGTTGAATCTTGCAATCCCGCCGTTGAATCTTGCACCAAAGGTCTTGTCTGGTGGATCACGGAGCCGCATCGGGCCCCTCCTTTCTTGACTCGGCAACCGCTGTGCCGATGGCTTAGAGGGTGGCACTGGGGATGACCGGTGTTTGGGTGGCGGGCGTGAATTGCCACTCCGTCAGTTCAAAGTCCTGCCACCAGCCGCGCGTGCATTGGGCAATCCGTTGAGCGCGCGATGCCGCACCTGGTGTGGCATCTACGATCATCGTCGCCTCCCCGAGGATGTGATCCTGAATCAACTCCGCGAACGCGGCCTCAATCAAGCGGCGTGTCCGGTCCGGATGGTTTTTATCGATGGGCACGCCAGCATGCGTCAACAATTCCCGCATGGGCAGCACGAGCGCGGGATGGGATGAGAATTGTAAGGTCAGCCACCGCCCGATACGTTTGGCGAAGCGGTCGCGCTGCGGATGATACGCCAGCACCTTGCGGAGAATGAGCACGGTGTTGCTGGAGAGTTGGGGGGCGATGGCGGCCCAATTGCCCAGGCTTACCAGGCGTTGTTGCCAGAGGATCTCGCCGGTGTCCAGCCGATATTCCCCGACAGTACTGCTATGCAGGTCGAGAATGGCACTGCTCAGGCGATACACGCGCTTGCGCTTCTGTGTATGAGGAATGGTGGCACTCACCTGTACCCGTGCCAGCGTATTGAGGATGCCAATGATGAGACTGCGTTGTTCTACGGTGTAGATGCGCGCCGATTCCTGCCGCCCCATGAAGGCCAGGATCATTTCCGGCGAGACATAGAAGGGTCGCGCCAGATCAGCTCCCCCATTGGTGGCTAGCGCCATTGCCAGGAGGGCACAGAAGGTATCCACGGCTTCATCGCCGAGGACGCTGAGATGGTCCATCATCTGCCGCCAGGTTTCGCCTTCTTGCTGCGATAATTGGATCGTCACGGTGCGTTCCGGCAGTGGGGGTTGCCACACCGCCGCCTGGTGTTCGGCATCCAGCTGAAATTCTGCGGCGGTCAACAAACTCCGCATGATTTGCTGACTGATCGTGTCGGCGGGTACGGTGACGGCGTTGACGGAGAGATCGGCGATGGCCATCTGTGTCGTCGAGGGATTGGCGGCTAACCAGTAGGCTTCCGCCAACTGCCGCGCCAGGTGTTGCAATTGTTGCCAGCTCGCCTCCCAGCGCGCCGGTGAAGTACGCCGACGTTTCTGTTGCAAGGCCAGCGTTTCCAAATGATTCAGCGCCTGGTCCCGTTCCTGGTCATCGGCGAGGGCGGCCATGAGATCGGGCTCAGTCCACCAGGCATCGGCGGGGGCCGCCAGGTCCGCGATGGCATCGCGCAGCTGAAGTTGGAGGCTAATGCCATCTGGGCGCAGCATCGCGCGTTCGAGGAGCGTCCATGATGTGCCATTCCACAGGAAGGCACATTCCCCCAGATTGGGTGGGGGTAATGCCTGGAAGATGGGGATGGTGCCGTCGTCCGTTGGGGGGATGGTCGCGGAATGGAAGGCCAGCGCGACGGGGAAGCGCTCGATCTGCGCGAGGGCCGCACGGTCGGTCCAGATTTCGACCCGATCCTGCCTACCAACCGTACGTACCGCAGCGAGTTGGCCTTTGAGGGCAGTCAGCTGTGCAGGATGCTTGGTATCGACGCGCGTCATACCTTCGGTGGTCAGGTCATACAGCCCCAAGGGGATCGCCGGTTCTAATGGGCCAAACCAGCTAAAGACCCCCGCTTCAGGGAAAGCGATCCAGGCGGATTGGGGGCGCTGGTTTTTCGGCTTGGCGGGCGATGCGGTCTTGCGCGTGGCGGCCATAAGGTACCTCGTAGGCGGATCTCGGCGGGTGGGATTCATGGCAAATGCTGCTCTCATTGTATGTGTTCGTTTTGTTTTTCCGTGCGTGGACAGGACTGGTTGGTGAGAGCCTATGGCTATAAGCAACATTATGCCACCACCTGTACCATGTGTTGTTCCAGGCTCACGGCAAAACGCGCGGAACCTTTACGCCAGGCGAAACGCGGTGCTAGAGCAACTCCGGTGCTCTCCAACGGCACCTGGGCGTACGCCTGCATCAGACGCGGAATGCGCGTCTCGAAACGCCGAAACCAGGCCGCATATCCCGCGTCGCCCCCATAGCCCTGCGTCAATCCTAAGAGGTCATCCATCTCCGCGAGCACCTGGACGCCCGGCCCAGCAAGGTGGGTGGCCACCAGCAAGGTCGCATGCTGGCGACCGGCAAACCGCAACGCCACCGTCCCATAGCCGCGCGGTGGGAAAGGCGCGGTGCCCCGCCTGGGCAGGCTGGTCGCGACGCCCAAGATGACGCGCTGTCGCACCGCAAACCGCAGCGCGCCCCGGTTGACCCATACCGTCGTCCCTTGGTTCGGGTAGGCGACTTCGAGCACCCCCGTCCCCCGGAGTTGGCAGAACGCCAGCAGCGGATCGTGCCAGATGGGACGATAGCTGGCACGCCACAAGGCCTGCAGGATCACCCCTTCGCGATAGGGTGACTGATGCAGGGCGATCTGCGGGAGCCGGGGCCGCCAGGTCCAGCAGTCGCTGGTCACGCGAACCAGCGCGGCTTCCCGATACCCGGTGATCAGGTTATGGATGCGCTCGGGGTCCATGCGTACCTTCTTCCTTGCTCGTTGGGGTTATCCCCACCGATGATACCGTTGCTGGGTCAGGGGTCGGCCCCAGTGGACCTCGCCCAGGGGCTGGGCCGCTTGCGGCTGGCGCAAGTAGGCGTCATACGCTCTGAGGAGGTGATCCACCAAGGGATACCCCGCCTCCATCTGACGGAGCGCGGCATCCGTCTGGTGCCGCGCTAGCTGCTCATGCGCCGCACGGATCCGCGCGGCCAGTTGATGCTGTACGGCACGCGCCGACCCACCCAGCGCCTGCAACGCGACACACGTGCAGGACGTCGCATCCAGACGCAGCGCCAGCGTTCCATAGGTGAGCGGCGGCAGGAAGGCATCCTCCTCCCCCGGCCAAGGACGCGGGACGGGAAACCCCAGGATGAGGCGCTGCTGGGCGACCTGTGCATGCTGCTCAGGGGTGGCCCAGACCGTCGCGGTGCCCCCGGCCTGGTCGTCGACCACCAGATACCCCAATCCGTTCACTTGCAGCATCCGCGCGACATCAGTGGCCACTACGGGGGCAAGCGCCAGCTGCCGCAAGAAGGCCACGGTCCGCCGATCGGCGGCCATACACGGGGTCGGGGGACACCACGTCACAAAGCCCCCCTCCCAGGTCTGCCAACTCGGGCTACGCCACTCGTGGATATAGGGGGCCACCTGCTCGCTCATGAGCACTGCCCCGCGCTGAGCAGGGACCGTGAGGACCGCCTTAGTGCCCATGCGGCACCTCCCGCCGGCGGCGGACCGCTCGCCGTTGCGCCCGATGCGCCTCATCGACAATGCCCACCTGCTCGGCGGCCACATATTGCTTGATCAACGCGATCTGACAGCGCACAAAAACCGTCCAGAAACGGGGCAACATCTGGTAGTGCTGCCACTGATACGCGTTGGCGAGGTAGCGGCTGATATCCTGCAAACGGCCGTGGAGCGCATAGGCATCGCGGGTCAGCCAATCGAGTTCGACGACGGCATGGCCGCGTACCAGGCCCAGCGTGCCATAGTGTGACGGGGGCAGGTGCCAACTCGCCATCTGCACGGCCGCCGCCTCGTGCAATAACCCGCCACGGGGCGGCGGGAACCCCAAAATCACCGGGTTGGCCGCGGCGAGCGCACGCAGCTCGTGCCGCGCCCATACGGTCGTCCCGTCGTCAGCCTCCCACACGACCGCCCCACCGAGAAACTTGCACGTCAGGGCGGCCAGCGCGTCGGTGACCGGCTGATACCCTTCGCCCCGCAACCATTCCGCGGCCGTCGCTCCCGGAATGCGCCGCTGCGCCAGATCCAGGGCATCAATGATTGGGAGGGGGGGCAACCACGTCGCCATATGGGGAAGCAGTTGTACCAGGTACTGCCCCGCTTGGCGCACCATCAAATGCTCCACGACCGAACGGGGTTCGTCGCTCCGCGTCACCATGTGTTGCCCTCTCCTTTCTCTGGGTTCAATGACCCGCGACGGTTGGGGCTGATCCCCTCAATGCACCGCTCCCGCGGCCTCATGGCTCGTTCCCACCACACGCTGCTTGCGTGACCTCGAGTACGCTTGGCCATAGGGTTTCACCCGACCTCCACACTTCATCTGGGACATCGGTGAGGAGGCTCCGTCGCTGCTGATTGAGGCGATAGCGTCGCAGGGTATCCGCGACCTCAGCGTCCGTAATCGTGCTCGGACGCAGGTGCCCCATGAAGCGATACCGGCGCCGCAGTTCTTGGGGATAGCGCCACCAGGCAATCCAGTAGGGACCGTGGCCGCCATACTGATTGCACCAGGCGCACTGCCCATTGCGCGCGTACCGACACGGGTACCGCCGCAAATACCAGAGCACCTGGGCTTCGGGCGGCAGCTCGCGCCCGGTCAACATGACAAAAATTCGCATCGCCTGACTCCCTGCTCACCGATGTCGCTCCCAGCGTACCTGATCGTCCGGCTGAATGATGGTGCATGAACACCCAATTCTTGGAACCAGTTTGACCCATCGGCGGGTCCAGTTTGACCCATCGGCGGGTCCAGTTTGACCCATCGGCGGGTCCAGTTTGACCCATCGGCGGGTCCAGTTTGACCCTGTTCATCCTGAGGAGGCAAGCGCAACACCTCTGATAGAGCGCAGCAGCCCCCCATCACGAGTGAAATAGTGTTGCGCGACGATGGCCGCGATACGTTGGCGAAGGGAGTTGTGACTCGTAGAATATCATGGCCAAACCGCGACATAATTCATGGCCGCAAGACTGTTGCGATTTGGCTCTGCGCCTTGGATCAAGCTGTGTCGTGGTTGATTACCTGTGACAGTGTATCCTGGC
>JACDGC010000658.1 GCA_013815535.1 Ktedonobacterales bacterium | reverse complement strand
GGAATAGAGCACCGACATAGCAAAGCCCCGTGCGCGCCGCGCCACGGCTGTGCCGATGTCGCCAAGCCCCACGATGCCCAGCGTCGCCCCGTGCACATCACGCCCCAACAACAGCAGCGGCCCCCACGTTTGCCAGCGATCCGCCTGCACGTAGGCTTGCCCCTCGGGCAGCCGCCGCGCCGCCGCGAGCAGCAGCGCAAAGGCGAGGTCCGCCGTCGTCTCGGTCAAGACGCCCGGCGTGTTGCCAACGGCAATGCCCCGCGCCGTCGCCGCCGCGATGTCGATGTTGTCATAGCCCACAGCCATGTTGCTGACAACGCGCAAATGGGGACACCCATCAAAGAAGGGACCATCGAGCCGATCGGTCAACAACGCCAGCAGGCCCGCGCAATCACGCGTGTGGGCCAACAGATCCGCTGGCGCTGGCGGCAATTCCCCTGGCCACACCGTGACGGTGCAGGCCGACCGCAGAATGTCCACACCCGCCGCAGGGATGGCGCGCGTCACGAAGACGCGGGGGCGCTGAGACGGCTCACTCATCGGTGGCCTCCACTGGCGCGTCAGGCACGCGCGGGGGCGGCCCACCGCGAATGTGACCATCTGTGCCGCGCTGATAGGTGGGCTTGGGACGATTCACACTGGCCAAGCGCCCAGCGACACCGGGTTGTTGCAAATGGGTCGGCAGCTTGGGGGTGATATCGCGCATGATGCGCCGCTGGCGCGACGAGATCCAAATGAACACCGTCACCAGCGCACCCACGATGGCGAGGCGACCCAGCAAGGCTGTTGGCGCTCCCCCCGTGCCAGGATAGCGATAGAGTTTGTCGGCGGCGGCGAAGATGACGACATCGCCTTTGCTATCGCCCAGCGTCACCACTCCGATATGCTGCCCGGTCGGCAACCCCTTCGCCAGGGTCCGCCAGGTGGCACCGCTGGTATCTGAAACAAAGACGCCCGCATCGGTGCCAGCCAAGACATAGAGCGGCTGCTTCAGGTCAGCGCTCAGGCTGATGACGCGCGTCGCGGGCAAACCACCATTTGTCGCCACCCAGTGCGCGCCCGCATCCGTCGTGCGATAGACGCCCGTGTTTGTGCCCACCAGCACTTGCGTGATCGCGCCTTTCGTGTCGGCAATGGGGACGATGGCAAAGGCATCGGTTTGCGCGGGCAGGCCGCTATTCTGGGCCAGCCAGGTCAGGCCGCCATCCGTCGAACGATAGACGCCCGCGCCGATGAGGGCCGCGAAGACGGTGAGTTTGTCGGGAAAGGTGGTCAACCCATAGATATCAGCCCGGTCCGGCAGCCCACTCGCGGCACTCCACGTCTTGCCGCCATCCATCGAACGATAGATGCCATGCAGTTCGGTGCCAGCCAACATGACCGCGTCATTGGGGCCAGCGAAGGCCAGGGCGTCCACGCCGTCCCCCCCTGGCAGACCCACGCTGCTGGCCACCCAGCGCTGGTCGCCCCCCAGCGCGAAGACGCCCGCGCTCGTTCCCGCGAAGAGGCGTGCGCCATCTGCGGAGCGCAGCAACGCGCTCACCGCCGCAGTGGGCGGCAGGCCAGCCGAAAAGGTACTCCAGGTTTGGCCAGTGTCGGTGCTGCGTGCGAGCTGGTTGGCCTCGGTGCCGACATAGATGGTTTTATTCGTGGTTGGGTCGATCAAGACGGCCAAGGGGTGCCCCTTCGGCCCGCTGAGCACGCCCCAGCCTTGTGCCGGGGTGATGGCCAACAAGATGGCCCCCAGCAGCAGCAGCCCGGCGATGATGCCCCCATAGGTCGCGCCCTGCCGATTGCGTTCCAGCCAGGTCGCTGGTGGCACAACGGGGGCTTCTGCTTTGGCCATGTTCTTCCCTCATCAAAAGTCGTGGTGTGGCTTTGCCCCGCCCGTTTCGGCGGGGGGGGCGCACTGACTAGCGCTGCTGCTGTTGGCAAGCGAACCCATCCCCACCACGCGCTGGCAAGGGACGGGCCATCAGACTATTTCCCGGCGACCGAGGTGGCTTCACCACCCCAATTCTGGGGGCGACCTTCGAGGTGCGGGCCAAAACTGCCCATCAGTTGCCCATGGATCTGCCCAGAAGCGGCCTGCTCGGCGGCCTGCGACTCCCAGACGCCAATGGTCAGCAGTTCCACATCGCTCGCCTTCACAGTGTAATAGTCATGCAGCCCGGCCATCCCCTTGGTGACGGGGATCAGTTGCTGTGCCAGTTGCATCACGGTATCCATCGAGCCTTCGCGGACGCGCATATGACTCACACGAATGAACATGCGATTGTTCCCTTTCTGGTGCTGGTGCGTGGGCGACCAATCAGTCGCGCCCCTCCATTATAGACCAGGAACGCCTGCGGATGCGATGGCGGCACTTCATCAGCATTTTACGAGTGGGGCGGTCGTATATAATCGAAGAATGCTATAATTGAAAGAGTATTTTGCGCGCGTGTGGTAGAGTGCGGCTTTTTCCAGCGAAAAAAGATGCGATTCGTCAGCGTGTGATAGGGGGGAACCCATGCTCAATGATGTAACCAACGAAACTGGCGCGGCCCCGGCAGATCGCCAGCACCAAGCCGAGGCGCTGGCAGCCAAAGGTAATGATTTGTTGCTGCATGGCAGACGTGCCGCCGAAGCAGCAGGCACGTTTTCGCAAGCGCTCCAACTTGCGCCAGACTTGCTGGACGCGCACCTGGGGATGGCCGAAGCGAACTTTGCGCTGGGGCAGTTCGAGGTGACGCGGGCGGCGGCGGCCTATGTGCAGCGCTTGGCCCCTGGCACGACCGATGCCGCCATCGCCGAGACGCTGGCCCTGTGCCTGGATGGCAACTATCCCCAAGCGCAGATCGTGCTGGAAGACGTGGCACGGCGCGACCCCGGGCGCGCCTATCTGCATGCGCTGCGTGGCTATGTGCTGCGCTGCCTGGGGAACGACTATGACGCTTCGCTGGCCGAAGCAAAGGCGGCACGCCTGGCTAGCTCGGCGGATCTGCGGTCATTGTTTCCCGCAGTGCAGCGCTACGC
>JACDGC010000657.1 GCA_013815535.1 Ktedonobacterales bacterium | reverse complement strand
TCCAAGCGCCGCCCCCGCCGCATATCCACGCGATAGGCCACCACAGCGAGCAACACCATGAGGAGGCTAAAGACAACGAAGACCCCCGCCATCGCCGTCTGACTCAGACTCACCATCCGTTCCCTCGTTTCCCAGAAACACAGGCACCCCCGATACCGAGGATGCCTGTAACGACTTACTTCTTATTAGCGGCTTTGTATTGCTGGCGGATGATCCGCACCCGATCCGCCAGCGCCGCCGCATCCATGCCCGTCAGCACTTGCAGGTGGGGCCAGCGGCGCTTTTCGGTCAGCGACACCCACACCCGATTCATGGCATCGCGTGATAGCCCTGCCAGGGGATAGCCCTCCCGAATCATGCGCGCCCGCAGTTCGTCCATTTCTGGCGGCGTGCGACGCCCCGACGACGCAGCGGCCACAGCCTCATCGCCTGCCTCCGCCACGTCGTCATCCGAGAGGGTCACTGAGGGTCCCCCGCATCTGCATCGCCCTCCTCAGCGCGGGCCGCATCAACCGCCGCCTTCCCCATCCCCACAAAGCCTTTGGCCCGCACCGCGTTAAGTTTGGCGCGCTTTTCGGCGCGCAGGATCTTGCGATCCATCGCCATTTCCTCATCTTGGAGATCCGCGCTCGATACCCGCGCCTTGCGCTGCTGACTGAACCCATACGAGAGCGACGCGAAGGGCAACACGAACGACACCACGAGTAACGTGGGCGAGATCGCCGCGTTGGCGGGTTGCCCGAAATACGCTAACGCCGCCGTATCCGCCGGGGACGCCACCAGATGAAAGCTGCGTTCGGAGAGCGAGGACCAGATCTCAGAAGCCGAGAGGACCGCCAGGGTAAAGAGGTTGAAGACCCCAAAGCCCCATTTCTTGCCGCGAATGGCAGCCGCCGCCGCGACCGAAGCGCGCAACCCCAGGCCCGCCGTCGCCGCCCCCGCCGCGTAGAAGAGAATGACGCCAACGCCATGATAGGTGCCCCACTGGTTCGGCGCCTCGATATTGTCCACCCACCCACGCGAGAACAGCGACCCCATCAGGTAGCCTTCCGCGATGAGGAGCAGTAACAACAGGAGGTTGTTGATGATGAAATTGATCGCAGGTGGCAAGTGATGCGCCGCCTGCTCGTACACGTCTTCGGAGACTGCCGCTTGTTTCACGTCTGTGGTTGCCACCGTGCCCCCCTTGTGGATAACTCTGTGGATAACACAAGAGGACAGCATCATGCCGTCCCCCATGAGATGATGCCCCGCCTATTTCTTCTTGGCTTTGGCCTCCTGGATCTTGAGTTGGGTGCGCTCATGGGATTTCTGCTTCTTCTTGTCGATGGACGCCATGCGCGCTTCCTGGCGGCGTTTGTTGAAGCGCCCGTTCGCTTCTTCCGCCCGTTGGCGATCCTCGGCCGTCGCCTCCCGAATGGCGTAGGAGGAGAAGGAGAGGACCGTGCCGACTTCCACAGTCTTATTGCCTGCCACCTTGAAGACTTTGCCCGGCTGGGGATATTTCATGGGGTTGCCCGCATCGTCTTTGTCGCGGTGCAGGAACGGATTGGCGCGCACTGTCGAGGCGGAGACCACGACATACTGGCCCTTATCGCGCCACTCGTTGAGTTGATCGATGCTGGGGTTGCTCGGATCGAGGGGGAGATTATGGGTGTATTCCTTCTCGTCGCCAATGGATTTGCCGACGATCACCAGCTGGTGCCCCTCGGACACTTCCCCGGTCTTCACATCGGTGATGGGCGTCTCTTCTTCGTAATGCACCACGATCTTCAACACTTGGTCAATCATCCTCGATGTCCCTTTCGTTGTGGCTTCAGCTTTTGTTGCTGTAAAGTACGTTGTTGACGTTGCCATGGGGCAGGAATGCCTGCACTGGCACGACGAGCCGCCGCACAGGCACGACAGAGGCAGTGCCCCCACCACGCCCGCTCTTTTTCTGGTGGTACTGGTTCATGGGGAGCATCACGCCGCCAGCGAGCGACACGGGCGGCGATCCGGTCACTGGTGGTCAAGGTGTGATCATGGGTCGCCAGGGCCAGGAACGCGGCATCCACGCCTGGATGGTCGCGCGCCCGATACACGAGGTTGAGATGATCATAGAGCGCGAGCCATTCCACGAGGTTAGGCGCCATCAAGGGGCTCCCCCTCGTGGTCCGCTCGTGCCATTGCCTCGCAGTACGTCGCGTTGGCGCGTTCATAGGCCGCTTGCAGTTCAGTTTGGATAGCAGTCGGAGCCTTGCGCCGTTCGGCGACGACCCATTCTTGAAAGAGCCGTTCCACGTTGTCACGCACGGCTTTCAGCACGGGGGGAGTCAGAACACGTGGGAGTTTGATAATAGCCATCGCGCACCATCCCTCCATGCGCCCCGCACACGGCTTGGGGAAGGTGTGCCAGCACCGCATCCTCCCACCAATCGGGCTGACAGGTGGGGCAAATCCCCGCCAGCCAGCATGTCTGACACACCAGCCAGCCAGGGGCGAAATCGCTCCACTCGTGCGGCTCCCGGTCAGCCGCGAAGAGCGACCCATCGGGCGAGGCAGGCGGCGTGTCTGGGGGCAGCAGCCAATGGTCAACGCCCCAGCCCATGCCATGCGACCACACGGTATGAATAATCTGCTGCAACGGTGCGGGCAGCGTCCCCGTCAGCGTGCGTATCTGCGCGGGGACGACATAGCGGGCCGCTGCCTGGGGGAAATGCTGGGGGGAGCCGGTGGACGCCCGAAAGCGCGCCATAAACGCCAGCCACGAACATGACCCCGCGTGCGATTGGAAGGCCGGGGTAAATTGCTTGGCGCGGGCTTGTCCGGCGCGCTGTTGATGGTGGTGATCGGCATTCCACTCACGACACCGCTCAGCACGATCAATAGCCACGACGTTTGCCCTCCTTGCGTTGCGGGATGCGCCCATCAGTCGAAGAAGGGGGATAGGTGGGCAGGAGCGGCGCCGGATAGGGTCGCACCCGTTCCGGGCCATACACGATACGAGCGATGCGGGAGAGGTTGGCCGATTTGC
>JACDGC010000656.1 GCA_013815535.1 Ktedonobacterales bacterium | reverse complement strand
CCCCCCATCGACATCAAAGAAGCGCAACCGAGCTATGTCTACCCCAGTCTCGCAGGTGTGTGCCAAGGGCAAAACACCTTTTGCAAGACGCTGTTGGCTGAAAGCGCCTTTGGGCAAGGGAAGCTCTTTTTGACGCCGCTGACGATGAACATGGTGACAAGCGCGGTGGCAGCGGATGGCGTGCTCTACGCGCCCCGTCTGGGCCTGAAGCTGGTGCCCCATGGCACGAACGCCGCCAGCGTCCCCAACAACGCGCCCGTGATGGTGGGGGGCGGGCCGCTCTTTTCAGCCCAGACGGCCCAGGGCGTCCGCGAAGCAATGCGCGACGATGTCGTCTTCGGGACGGTGGGTGCCAGTGGTGGCCAGTGGCAGCGCGTCATCAATTCTTCCGCGATCATTGGCGGCAAGACGGGCACGGCCCAGGTCTCGGACGCGCACCCCAACCCCAATTCGTGGTTCATCTCCCTCGCCCAAGACGACTTTGGCGGTGGCGGCAAGGCGCAGTTGGTGTCGACCATCATCAAGGAAAACGCGACCGGCGGTGCGTATGAGTCGCTCATCGCGCCAGATATTTACGAATTCGCCCTACCGCTGCTGGGCCACTGAGGCAGCGCGTCATACCAGCACGGCGGCGTTGACACCGCCCGCCGCTGCTGGTACACTAACCGAGCAATCACCATGAACCTTTTTTGGTCCATTGATTCATTGTCACACAACATGATTGATCTTGCATATGTGAGAGCGCGCTTATGACACATCCCCGGCGGCCCCATGGGCAGCGTCAGCGACCCAACCACCATGGTCGCCCACCCCACACACCAGTGCGTGTGGTCAAGCGGCCACCAGCGACCTTGCCCGTCATCAAAAAGGTTCACTATCAGCGTGCAGCACCGACACCCCCCCACCGTCCTGGCCATTTGTCGCCGAGTGTCATTGGTCTGATCGCGTCCGTCGGCTTGGGCGCGGTGGCGTTGGCCGTCGCTGGTTCGTGCAATTCGGCGGCCCAGGCCCTCCCTTGCCCCGTGCCAACGGACGCGGCAGCGACACCCGTGCCCAACGCGCCCCCCATCACCTGCACCACCAGCCACGGGTCGCATTATATTTGGGTGCATGGTGGGGGCGGATGGGTGCCCAGCCGTGATGGCCTCCATCCCAACCCCGGTGCGTCGGGCATCGGTGAAGATGACGGCGGCGGACGTGCTGGCGGCAAAGGGAAAGGGGGCAGCGGTGGTGTGGGGGACGGCCACGGCGGTGGGGGCCATGGGGGCGGCGATGGGGGCTGAGGCCGCCAACCCTCCCGACGATTTTGCAGGGCGCTATCGCCGCTGGCGCCGTGCGTATTATGCGCGCTTCCCGGCTTTTTGGGCAACCCTGCCCGGTGAGTCTGTCGAGGAATATGCCGTCTATGGCGCGTTGGCAATCTCACGACGGCAGGCCAGCGCGTTACGCACGGCGGCAGCCCGGCTCTATCCCTTGCTGACGCGGTTGGCAGCGGCGCTGCAACACACCGATGATGCGACCCTCCTGCGCCTTGGCTTGCCCGCTGCCACCTTGCCGTATGCGCGGGTGGTGCTGCCCCAGATGGCGGCGGTGATGTGTGGGCGCTTCGAGTTTGCCATGACTGTGGGTGGCCCCAAACTGCTCGAATTCAACGCGGAAACGCCGACCTTCGTTGTGGAACTTTTTCATATGAATGGCCAGGTTTGCGCGGATTTTGGCCTGGCGGATCCGAATCATGGCTGCGAGGCACAATTGGCTGGCGCACTTCACAATGCCATCACTGCCGGGGTGGCCTGGTTGGCACCCGCGCCTGTGGCGGCCCCTTCGGTCGTCTTCACCTCCTATGCCCATCTCAGGGAAGAGCGCGCCACCACGGAATATTATCAGAGCTTGCTTGATGGAGAACGCCCCTATCGTCTTGCCTACGCGGGGCTCGATGAACTGCGTGTCACCCCAGACGGCCTGACCACAGCGGATGGCGTACGGGTGGATGTGCTCTATAAACTCTACCCCACCGAGCATCTGGTCGAAGACGAGGCACCTGATGGCACCCCTGTCGGCTTGGCGCTGATGGATCTGGTGCGACAGCGGCGGCTGGCGATCATCAATCCCCCCATCGCGTTCGTGCTGCAATGCAAGGCACTGATGGCGCTGTTGTGGGCCTTGTATCTCACGCAGGATGCCCTCTTCACGCCCGCTGAGCATCAGTGGCTGGCGCGCTACTTGCTGCCCACGTATCTGGAAGCGGTCGATGCGGCGGGCCAGCCGCTCTTCGCTGGCCGCTATGTGGTGAAACCCGTCTATGGGCGCGAGGGCTTGTCTGTGACGATCCGCGATGCGCACACCGTCATCGAACGGAGCGCGGGGGACCTCTATGACGCACAGGTGATGGTGCATCAGCAATTCGTTTCGCTCCCCACCACGACGCTTCAGACCGAGATTGGGCGCACGGAGGTCAGTTTGGTCCACAATTGCTTTGTGGTGGGGGGGCAACCGTCGGCGATCGGGGTGCGTGCCGCCCGCAAGCTCATCTTTGATGATGCCTCCTATTTCGTGCCCGTTTGCTATCCCACTGGTGGGCAATCATGATCTGCGCGGCGCAGCACCGCCTATCCAAATTCACCTAGTCCTCTTGACGTTTGGCTCCCCAAGGTGTATACTCTTTTCTGTGATGAATCGTCACCATTCCTCGATAGCTCAGCGGTAGAGCAGACGGCTGTTAACCGTAAGGTCCAAGGTTCGAATCCTTGTCGGGGAGCCCAATCTTCCCAGTCCCCAGGTCTACGAGATGGCTCGTAGCCTGGGTTTTTTCATACTCTGCAATCACCGGATACTTGTTAAAAATGTCCTCTATTTTCGTCTGGTAACAGCCCGGCTAGGCCCTTACCTGGGCTTAGAGCAACTTACAGAGAAGTAGATCAGGCATACATTCTGCGGGAAGTGAAGTATGCGAGCCTATTCCCATGACCTGCGAGAACGTCTGGTGCAAGCGGTGGCCGAAGGTCAGCCCATGAGTGCCGT
>JACDGC010000655.1 GCA_013815535.1 Ktedonobacterales bacterium | reverse complement strand
ATGCCGCCCCGCGTCCGCACCTCGCGGTTGGGGAGCAGCACCAGCAAGCAATAGGCGTTGGTCTTGGTGATGGGGGCATGGGTGAACTTTTCCAGAATGGTGAGTGGCATGGGCGTCTCGTTTCTACGCCGCGATGACGCGGACGGGTTTGAGGCGGAACTTGATGATGTCCGCATTGGTCGCCGAGCCAACGGTGACGGCGATGGACTGGATGCTCAGGGCTTGCACGGCGGCACCAGGGGTGAAGACCGTATTGAGGGCACTGCCAGAGGGGATGGTGAAGGTGACGGTTTGCCCCGTGGTCCCCGCCATGTTGGTGTAGGTCGCGGTGATGGTATACGAACTGGCCCCGATGGTGCCGCCCGCGTAGGCTTCGAGCGTGCCGCCGCCAGGGGTGGCGATGCCCCCCGCCAGTTTGGCCCCCGCCAGCGTCGCAGTGCCCGCCGTGAGGTTGCCCGTCGTCGCGCCCGTGGCGGTCCACACGTTGAGGGAATCGACGTTGGCATGGGGGAACACCTGCGTCGCGGCGATCTGCGCGGGATTGTTGTTGCTGCCATAGAGGCGCACATACGCCCCCGATACCACGTTCAACGCCCATTGGTTGTAGGCGTCGGCGAAGTATTGATCGACCAGCACGTTTTGCCCGACGAGGAACGCGGGCAGTCCCGCATAGGCCGCGCCCGTCTGCGAACAGACGAAATCCAGCGCATCGAGGGCCGCATAGAACCCATTCTGCAAGAGGTACGCATAGGTGATTTGGTTGAGCAGTGTGGCGATCTTGCCGTTAGGCAGGTTGGCGACGGCGGTGCCCCCTGCAATGCTCCGCTGCTCGGATTTCCACGCGGGTTGCAGGACGCTTTGCACGGTCTGATCGCCAAATGAGGCGATGCGTGCGGTTTGCGTGTTGAGGTCGGTGGTTAGCACGGCGGTGATGTTGGCCGAGGACGGCACGAGGGCCGTTACGGTGTCGATCATCGCTTTGCCGAGATTGTCACAGGCCGATTGACAATCAGTGTTGGCGAAACTCAGGGACATCAGTTGTGCTCCTTGTGAAGTGGGAGGTTGCCAGAGGCGCAGGGATTGCAGGTGCATATCGACGGGGTAGGTGGCGCTGGCGTAGTTCCCCCCACCAAAGCCCCCCACCGCGAGATTCATGAGGATATAGCACGCATCAATCGGGAGTTCACCGACTGCGTTGACGCTTTTGATGAGGATGCCGTCGTAGTAGAACCGCGCATACGTTGGCATCCACTCGACGGCGTAGTAGTGGTAGGTCGCCGAGGTGTCCACCCCAGCGGGGTAGGCGACGCCATCACTACCAACACCACCGCCCACGAGGGGCCAGTGGACCCCCGCGTTGACAGTGGTGGCGTCGCCAAACTCCTCCAAGATATCAACTTCTTGGGGCTGGGCGATGGTTTTTTGCAGCAGCCAAAATGCGGGCCACATGCCCGTGCTGGGTGGTGTCTGGATTTTGGCTTCAAGGTAGCCGTAGCGGAACCAAAGCGTGTTCCAGCTTGCCGCCATGCCGCTGGTGTAGACCCCTGTTCCCACGTTGCCGCCGCCCACGTTGCGTGCTTCAAGGATCAAGTCATTGCCGCTGACGAAGACATTGGCGGGTTTGTACTGCTGCACTGTGCCGTTGAAGCTGTCGTTGTCGCCAAAAGGGTACTGCTTCGACCACTGCGCCAAGATCAAGGCGGGGCTGATGTCGGCGGTCTGCTGCCACGCACTACTCGGTAATTGATGGTTGAAGGGGCTGAGTGGTGTTGGCATCGAAACCTCACGTGTTACGCAGTTCCTTGATCTTCACGATCATGATGAGGTGGTAAGGGATGACGATCTTGGGCAGTTGCATGCCGGGGACAATCGTGTTGACAAACGACACGGTGGATGCTCCCACTGCGCGTGGCAAGCCCCCGAAAATATACTGGTTGCGTTCGAGATACTTCTTGGTTGCCGCCGTCAGGCGTCCGGCAACCATTTCCGCGTCGGCGGCGATCTGACCGCCATGGTAGATGCTGAGGCCGATGCGGTGGACGCCGTTGACGAGATCGTATTCTTGTTCCCGTTCGGGGTATTCACTCATGAGATGGTAAACATAGGCGCGGGGGAACGGCGCGCCGGGGTTCTTGGGCGGTTCGCTCATATCGACTTGTGCGAAACCTTCCACGGGGAGTGGGTGATTCAGCAGCAGGGGTTGCGCGACGCCGTTGGCATCCTTGGCGTTAATGACGAGGTTGCCGCGAAAGTCGCCCTCATAGGCGTCGTACTCGGTTTTGAGTCCGGGGCTGAGCAACAGGGATTTGGTCAGTTCAATGATATGGTCGTACATCAGCCCTCCACATGGCCGTAGCCGATTTGGTTGACCCACTGCGACGCCGCGCTATTGAGGATGGGGCGCACTTGTTCGAGGATCGCGCTCATCGCTTCACCCTCCCATGGCGACGCCGCTTGGCCGCGCACGCTGCTGAAGGCGTAGCGCCCCCCAAAGCTGGGGGGAATGGGAGCTTTGCGCCAACGCGAGGCATCGAAGATGAGGGCACGAGCGCTGATGGGGTAGATGCGTCCGGTGCCGTTGCTGGCCGTGCCATCGCGCAAGAACCCTAAGACCTGGGCGTTGTCACTGACGACGGCGAACCCGACATCCCCATATTCCCGCAGTGAGAGGCCCGCCGCGAAGGTGCCGGAATCCTTGGGAGCGTACTCGCGCGCGATTTCCAGCGCCAGCGCCCCTGCCTCGGTCATGAGGCCATTGGCCCGCAGCAAGGCATCGGGGTTATTGAACGAGGCGAAGCGGCCCAGCATATCGCGGAGTCCCTGCGCCTCGACGGAGATTACCAGCCCATCAGCCATTGTTGTTCCAGCCTCGCACGCCCACACCACTGACAGTGCCGATGACTTGCCCGCCCTTGGCCTTCTGGACTTTTTTGAGGCCCGTCTTGGCGTGTGTCTGATTGAGTTTGTGGTGGTGGGCCATCGCCGCCTTGGTTTTGCTGGCCCCCGCCGACTTGCCCCAGCC
>JACDGC010000654.1 GCA_013815535.1 Ktedonobacterales bacterium | reverse complement strand
GAGGTGGACCTGACCGAGGCACTGGAGCGCTTGCGGGCCTTGGCTGCCACCCCCGCGCGTGGCTTCGCGGAAGAGATGCGCGCTGATGACGATGACGGTGCGCCCCCCCAAGATCTGCTGGACGACCTCGATGAGCCTGACTTTGCGCCCGCGCCTGACGATCTCGACGGCCTGGAAAGTGACGCCGAGCCCAAGCCCGATGCCGAGGCGCTTCGGCGCCGTTCCACCGCAGAGCGACGACTTCGCACGCTGCGCGCATTGCGGGGGAGTGGCCCACCTGCCACCCCCGAGCAGCGCCAGGCCCTGGGGAACTGCTTCATCACGCCCTTGGGGGCGGATTTCGCGCGCGACCTCGTTTCGGCCATTTGGCACCCCATCCCCGGCGAGCGGTTGAACGCAGCGCGCACGCGGAATCTGGTGGAGTGGAGCAAAGAAGATGACGACTTCGAGGAAACCGCCGCGCTGATCTTTGAACTCGCGCGCCAGCCCATGCCCGAGCAGGAGGACTAGCGCATGCGCGTCGTCGCTGGCACCGCTCGTGGCCGTCCCTTGAAATCGCCGGATACCATCAAAACGCGTCCCATCATCGACCGCGTCAAGACCGCTCTGTTTGACACGCTGGGCGACCGCGTCGTGGGCGCAACTGTGCTAGATCTCTTTGGCGGCGTGGGAAGTGTGGGCATCGAAGCCCTCAGCCGGGGGGGCCGCCACGCCACATTCGTTGAACTGGATGAGGGCGTCACCGCGATCCTGCGTGAAAACCTCCGCACCACCGACACGGCTGAGCGTGCTACTGTGGTGCGCGGCGATGCCTTTCGCTTTCTCACGGCGGCTGCCGCGAAGCAGTCTGCTTTTGATCTCATATACATCGCGCCACCACAATATCACGGGATGGCCGCGCAAGCGTTTCAGCAGATCGATGCCGCCCCCCTTTCCAGCGTGGATGGCTTGGTCATCATCCAGGTTGACCCGCGCGAACGGCTCGACATCACCACCATCATCCCGCGCCATTATCTGCTGACCGATGAGCGGCGCTATGGCAGCACGCTGCTGCTCTTCTTCACCTATCGGGCCTAGCTCAGCGCCAGCAAACCACAGCAGGGGGGCAATCATCATGCCATCAATCATCGCCCGCAATCATGGCAGGAAGTGGTCTGCGCTCTCGCTTTGGTCATTCATCAGCTTGGGCAGTGTCGGTAGCGCGCTATGTGTGTATTCGCTCTTCAGCGCGGGCAGCTTGCTCAGTGTTGCCAGCAACGGCAGCATTTTGAGCATCGGCAGTTCAGGCAGCATCCTCAGCATTGGCAGCGCGGGCAGCATCTTGAGCATCGGTGCCTCAGGTCGCTTTCTCAGCGTCAGTGGGCGTGGCTCAGGCAAGCAGCACGAGGTTCCTGGGCCTTTTTCACCCTGCCAAGGGTAGGGTGAAGGTGAAGGTCGCGCCCGCGTCGCGCGCGCTTTTGACCCAGATCCTGCCGCCGTGGCGTTGCACGATCTGGCGGGCCAGATAGAGGCCCATCCCCATGCCTGGTCGCTTTTCGCGGAACTCTGCCACTTGATAGAACGGCTCGAAGATTTGCTCGTGATGGCTGGGATCGATGCCGATGCCTTCATCGCGCACGCTGACTAGCACTTCCTCGGCATTGCACACGATGCCAACCTCAACGCTGCTTTCTGGCGGCGAAAACGTGGCGGCATTCCCGAGCAATTGCATCAGCACCTGGTGGATGCGGTCGCGGTCGCCATGCACCTGACATGCGGGAGCTTCCGCCACGCGAAAGTGATGGTCCGCTGCCTCTGCCTCCCAATGATTGATGACCTCGTTGACCGTTTCCTTGATGTCAAAGATGGTGCGCAGCAACGCGCTTTGATCGCTATTCAGGCGACTGACATCCATCAATTCGTTGACGATGCGGGCGAGCGTCTCGGTTTGTGCCCCCAAGGTTTCGAGCTGTGGCACCAAATCGGTATACCCTGCCTTGGCGCTGCGCCGCAGCACTAACTGCGCCAGCAAACGGAGCGAGGTCAGCGGCGTCTTCAACTCGTGCGAAGCCAGCGAGATGAAAAGATCCTTGCGCAGTTCCTCGTGCTTGCGGGTGGTGATGTCGATGTGCGCGACCACCACCCCACCATCGGGGTGCTGCAACGGCGTCACCTGCATTAAAAACCACAACTGCTCATCGGGCGTGAAACAGGGATATTCCAATGAATAGCTTGGGATCTCACCGCGCAGCACGCGGGTGATGCCCGCGTGAGCCAGCGGGGCTTCCGCTGCATCGTCGCCTCGGGCCTGCGCGAGCACCGTCAGATAGTTCTCACCGACATACGTCTCAGCTTCGCTATCGCCAGATTGGGCACTGGCGAAATGCTTCCAGCCTTCGTTCACGGCGATGATCGTGCCCGTTTGGTCGAGCACGGCGATATGCGCGCTGATCGAGTTGAGGACAGCCACCATTATCGCTTCGCTGCGAAGGTAGCGCGCTTCTAGCTGCGCGAGGGAAGTCTCCTCGGAGGCGGCATCTGAGGTCATGGAAAATCTACCTTTTCACTGAACGAGAATAGTGTCCTGCCATTCCATCACATTTCATGCCATACAAGCGACAAGGCACTATAGAGATGGCGCGTTTGTGTTGCCTGCCAGCATTGGCGCGATTGGCACGCGTGATGCAAATGGGTCCTTATGCTGTCGAGAGGATAATCAGCACTGGGGAACACTGCAAGGAGGCATAGCTGCTATGCAATCAAGCTCGGGGCCGCTCACCAGCGCGCCCTATCGTTTATCACACGTCGCACGCTCACCATTGGGGATGGGTGAAACCGTCTTGCACGGGCGTTTCATCGTTGTCGCTCCGTTGGTCGATGAAGCACCGGGGGCCTATTTCAGCGCCCGCGATACCCTGACCAACACCGAGGCTGAGCTGCGGGTGCTGTTGCTGCACTCGCCCGCTGAGACTGGTGGTCTGGTGCGCCTGCGGCACGATCTGCGGCGCACGGCTGCCAGCCCACACCCCTACATCTTGCGGGTGC
>JACDGC010000653.1 GCA_013815535.1 Ktedonobacterales bacterium | reverse complement strand
GCTTTAATCAAGGGGCACCGTGGGAGCAAGAGGACTAGCTACCGGATACCATGGTTGGTAACAGAATGAGAGCATGGGGTGATCTGCCCCATGCTCTCTTACGCAAGCCGTCGTAAAACATCCGCATTGCAAATAGCGAAAACTTGTTCTAAAATGAGGCAGCCCTATTTTGGGGCGTTCAGTGAGAGGAGAAAGCATGAACCAGTCATACAAGCCACAAGGTTATACCAGCGCCGCACCGTACCTGATTGTTGACAGTGCTACCGACACGATGGCCTTTCTGCAACAAGTTTTCGGGGCCGTGGAATTGCGTCGGTATCTACGCGCAGATGGGAAGATGAATCACGCAGAGGTGCGGATCGACGATACCGTGGTGATGCTCACCGATTCCTTAGAGGGGTGGCCATCCACCCAGTCTCACGTTCATATTTACGTCGAAGATGTCGACGCCACCTATCAGCGGGCCATTGCCGCTGGGGCGATCTCCGTACAAGAACCTGTGCAAAAAGATGATGAGGATAAGCGAGGTGGGGTCAAAGATGCTGGGGGTACGACTTGGTGGATTGCAACCACAGTAGGGGGCGTGACTCACAGGGAAGAGTGAAGCGAGAATATCGTTGAAGCTTTGACCGGAAGAGAGCTTGAGGCATTCCACTCTTGCTCTCTTGGTGTATTGTACTTCGCAGGGGAGGAACACCTACATGCCACGCTTTGAAGTGACCGAACGCCGCAAGGCGCAGAAAGAGCAGCAACGCCGCTGGGATTTGCCAGCGGGTAGCCGCTTATGGGCGTATGTGCGCCATTCCCCAGGTGAAAAGCAAACGATTGATAGCCAGATTGCGGGCATGCGTGACTGGTTCACGGAAAACGGATGGGTCCTTGAGCGTACTTTTGCTGATGAGGCGTTGGAGGGCAGCCGCGAGGATCGCGCCCAGTTTCAAGCAATGATTGCGCTGGCTCGTCAGGGTGCGCGTCAGGTGGATGGGATTGCCTTATGGTCCTTTGCTCGTTTCGCGCGTGATCAGTTAGATGCCCAGTTCTACAAAGCAGAGTTACGCAAGTTAGGCTACGTCCTCATTAGCAAAGTGGATGATGTCCCCAACAATGAAATGGCTCCGATCTATGAAGCGTTCATTGATTGGAAAAATCAACGTTTCCTGGAAGATTTGTCCTCGGATGTCAAGCGCGGTCTGTCGTTTGTGGTGGACCAGGGCTATTGGCCAGGTGGCACGGTTCCGGTTGGGTATCGCGTCGAAAAGGTAGAAGTAGGCAAGCGGCATAATGGCGAGGCAAGGATGGGCAACCATCTCGTGAAAGATGAGGAGCTTGCCGCGCGTGTCCTGCTGGCTTGGCGCATGAAGCTCGACGACAACGCAAGCTATCTAGCGATTCATGAAGCGACCCACCTGTACAGCGATTCGAAGCACTACTCGGACTTCTTTGATAATCTGCTCTATGCGGGCATCTTCAAGTATCATGGCATCCGCTACCCCGCGACATGGGAAGATGGCGGGCGCTTCTGCGAGGCGTACATCTCGCTGGAAGAATTTCTGCAAGTTCAGGCAAATCGCCAGAAGAGAACGCGGCAAGCAACCCATCCTCGGTCGCTCTCCTCAGGCTACTTGCTTACCGGCTTATTGTATTGTGGCGTGTGCTCAGCGCATGGCAAGCCAACCACGCTGGTGGGGCAAACGGATACCCGTCGTCCAGATACGCGCGTGTATCGGTGCAGCACCAAGATTCGTGACCGGGGCACCGCCTGTAGCCTCCCCCGTATCCCCTGTTGGCGTCTCGATGGTGCGGTGGTGGATATGCTGCGCCAGCATGTACTCACCGAGGAATATGTGCGCGCTGAGGTCGAGCGGGCCAACACTATCCTGGCACAAAGCACCACCACGGTGGATGTCCAATTGGAAGAAGCGTCACGCCTTGCCAAGCTCCAGCAAAAGAAGGTCGAAAACATTGTCGAGTTGATTGGCAAGTTTGGGATGACCGATATTTTGCAAGCGCAGTATGATAGCGCGAATCGCGCATGGCTAGAAGCAACTTCCCGCATGAATAGCTTAAAAGCGCAGTCGTTGCAGAATCGCGTGCGGCGTATTTCGATGGCGGATGCGCAGCGGATGCTAGCAGAGATGGGTCAGACGCTTACAGATGGGACGTTGACGGCGCAGCAAGAACTGGTGCGGCGCTTCATTGACCGCATTGATGTCTTCCCTGACCGGATCGATGTGCATTTCAAGTTTCGCATGGATGCCTTCTCGCAAGCCATGAGCGGCCTGACAGTTGAGGAAACTGAGCAAAAAGAAGAAGGCTCCGATGTCCGGAGCCTACGACAGGTCTATGGGCGGTGCCCCCACGCCCGTACTTTACGAAGGGCTGTCAAGCATCGCAGATCTGCAAGCGTCTATCGGTCAGGCTCAGCCTCAGTTTACCCGTGGCGGGCGTAGAAGGCAAAAGCGCAATGAGTTTGCTTGGTCACGCGACCATAATGCTTGCATTGATTGCGGCACATCTGAGCGGCCCCATGTGGCGCATGGGCGGTGCAAGCGGTGCGATGATAAACACCGCTATATCAAAACCCAATATAACTAGTAATTGAAAATAAAAATATTCATCCGCTATCTTTCTATCAGGGAATACTAGATCTTTATTACCAAATTTATATTGATGCCATAAATTCAGTTTTTTAATAAAATATAATGAAGCCTTTACAATTTCTCCTTTACAAAGTATACTGTCTACTGAGGAACAACACTTCGCAGATTGGAGAGAAAGAAATGGCAGACACAAATTCTGTGGCTATTGTAACAGGACATTCTTCTGGATTGGGTAAAAGCCTAGCTCGGCGTCTTTTGGAATCATCCTGGAATGTCGTAGGTGTTTCCCGCAGTTCCACACCTCATGACTTAGCTAACAGATTCCCACAGCAACTTACAGAGGTCCATGGAAACGTAGCACAGGACTCTACTGCTGAAGCAGCTTTTAATCAAGCACGACAGTTAGGAGTTGTTCGTTTGGTTGTAAAC
>JACDGC010000652.1 GCA_013815535.1 Ktedonobacterales bacterium | reverse complement strand
GGTCCAGCCTGCTGGGCAGGTGGGCGGCGCGGGCGCGTTGAGGCTGACGGCAGCGAAGGTCGCCGCGCCGAGCAAGCCAGCATTGTGCCCCGTCACGGCCAACCCCGCGAGGAATGGCCCCCCCACCGTCAGATTCACGCTGGAGCCGGGGATCAGCGTCCAGGTGGTGCCATTGGTGGACGTGAAGGCCGTGTAGTTGAAGCCATTGCGCGTGAGTTTGAGATAAACTGGCGCGGTTCCCGCAACCGTTGCCGCTTGCCCAGAAAATTGACCGCTGGCCGTGCGATATTGCACCACCACGCCGCTCCCTGGCGTCAGATACACAGCATAATAGGGCGCGGCAGGATCAACCGACTGGCGCAGCATGAGGCCCGCTTTCGCATTGGGGTCAGTGTTGGCCTGTGCCGTCACCTGCGCACTGATCGAACCATCGCCGCTTTGCACCTGCCAGAGATAGTGAAACTGATCCGCAGTCGCCCAGATGTCGGTGCCACCGCCATAGACCGACCAAACGTTGTTGACCAGCGTATTACCGCCAGCGATCGCCACACCGTCACCGATGTCGGTGCAGTTCCAGCCAGTCAGACAGGTCGCGACCAGCACGACCTTATCATAGTTGACTACGCCCTGGTTGCCATTATTGTGCGAGGTCACCGCCATGCCAGCCAGCGCGACCCCCGGCATGGTGATGGTGGTGGTCGCGCCAGGCACGGCGGTCCACGTGCCGCCATCGGGCGAGGTGTAGGCAGTGAAGGTATTGCCGACGCGCCCAACTTGCATGAACGTCGGGTAGGCGGCCACGGTCGTGCTCGTCTTCACCTGCACGGTGCCGCCACCCTGCACGCTCCGCCACTGCACCACCACCCCATGCCCCGGCGCGATGAACATGCCAAAGTAGGGCGAACCAGCGTCAGTGCTGGCGCGGATCATCACGCCGGCCTTCGCCCAGTCGTTGGTGTTATCTTGCGTCAGCACGCGCGCACTGAAGGTGCCATCCCCTGGCATGTTCTCCGCGACCAGGCGAAACTGATCAGCCCCGCCATAGATGTCGGAGCCACCCGCGATGACCGACCAGGCGTTCAGATTCGCGTTCGCGGACTGGCTGCCCGTGGGAAGGGGGAAGCCGATATCCTGGCAGGTCCAATTGGTTGGACACGAGACGGGCGCAGCGGGCGCGCTCTGCGTGAGGGCGACGCTGTCGAGGGTCACCACGCTAAGGGTGCCGCCGTTGCGCGAGGTCACGGCCAGCCCAGCCAACATGCCCCCGTTGGTGTCGAGGGTGACGTTGGTGCCGGGCACATAGGTCCAGTTCGTGCCATTGGTCGAAGTCCAGGCGGTGAAGGTGTTGCCCGACCGCTGGATTTGCAGGTAAGCGGGCACGGTGCCACTGACGGGGATCTGCGCTGTGCGTAGCCCCAAGCCGGTGCGATAGATCACCTGCAAACCAGTCCCCGGCGTGGCAAAGAGTCCATAGAACGCCGCCCCTGCATCGGACGACTGGCGCACCATGAGGCCCGCCTTGGCACTGCCATTGGTGTTGGTCTGCGCAGTCACATGCGCGCTCAGCGTGGCATCCGCCGCGACGGTTTGCCAGACGTAGTGGAACTGGTCGGCATAGCTATTGATGTCGGCGCCAGCTCCTTTCACCGTCCAGACGCCGCCCGCAAGGGCTTGGTCACCGACAGTGAGGGGATCGCCAATGTCGCCACACGTCCAGGTGGCGGGGCATGCGCTGGGCGATGCCTGGGCGGCGGGGGGCGTGCCCGGCGCGGCCACCGTGGGGTTCGCAAACACGGCTGAAGCTGCCACCCCAGCCGTACCCGAAGCCGACCAGATGCCCGCCAGCGTTGCAGTCGGCAGCATCAAATTCACCGTGCCACCGGGGACCAGCGTGAAAGTCGTGCCATCAGGCGAGGTCGCCGCGCTGAAGGAATCGCCCACCCGCATCGCCCGAAGCGTGAAGGGGAAGGGCAACGTGCCCGCGCGATTGACGGTCGAGATGGCCCCGCCGAAGACCGAGCGAGAGGCAACCGATATGCCGCCCCCGGCGGTCGCGGCAACCGCGTAGAACGGCGCGCCAGGAAGGTTCGACTGCCGCAGCATCACCCCAGCGCTGCCAGCGGTGACGCTCGTAAGCTGTGCCGTCACCTGGGCCGCGCCGTTCGCGGCCTGCGTCAGCAAGCGAATTTGGTCGCTGCCACTGGGGGCAAGGCCGCTGCCGCCAGCGCTGACCGTCCAGGTGCCCCCTGCGACGCCTTCATTGCCAGCGGGGCTGGGCGCGCCAACATCTTGACAGGTCCAGGTGGCTGGGCACGCCCCATCCGCAGGCGGCACAACCGGATTGCCAGGGGCAAATGCATAGACATTGCCATCGACCGAGCCGGTGAAGATCGCCCCCTCAGCGACACTGGCGGCGGCATAGATCGGTGCCCCCGTCGCGTAGCTCCACAGGCGCGCGCCCGTGGTGGCATCCAGCACCTCGACGGTGTTACCCGGCTCGGCGATCACCAGACCATTCACCCAGGTGACGGCGGGCACGACGGGGCCTTGGTCGCCGCGCTCCCAAAGAACGTTGCCAGTCGCGGGGTCGAGCGCGCGGACGGCCCCTGGGTAGCCCTGGCCGTTGGCCAAGGTGGCGTTGCCGCCTGCGACGAAGACGGTGTTATTGGCAAAGGCGGTGCTAGCGATGCTGCCATCGCCACAGGTCGGGCACGCGCCGCCAATGGAGATATGCGACCGCCAGACTGGCCCCCCCGTCACATTGGTGCGGTCAAAGGCATAGAGATAGCCATCTTTATTCGAGGCGACGGCCCAATGGCGCCCTTGGGCATCATCATAGAGGGTCGGCGTCGCGCCCCAGTCCGAGTCCACCACCGCATCGGCTTCGGGGATCTCCCAGCCGCCTTTAATGGCAAGAGTGGTGGCATCGAAGGCCAGCATCGACTGCGCCAACGTTTGCGTCGGCTGGTTCTTCGTGCCAGTGGTGACATAGATCGTGTTGGTTGCGGGATCGACCGAGGGGCTGGTCCAGATG
>JACDGC010000651.1 GCA_013815535.1 Ktedonobacterales bacterium | reverse complement strand
GGAATGTCGTGCGCCTGGGCGATCTCGTCCAATTCGGGGCGCAGGGCCATGGTGCCGTCGGCACTCATGATCTCGCAGATGGCGGCGGCGGGGGTCAGCCCCGCCAAACGCGCGAGATCGACCCCGGCCTCGGTGTGCCCCACCCGCCGCAGCACCCCACCCTCACGTGCCCGCAACGGAAAGGTGTGCCCTGGCGAAACGACATCCCCCGGCCCGCTGGCAGGGTCGATCAAGACCTGGATGGTGCGGGCGCGGTCGGGGGCCGAAATGCCCGTGGTAACGCCAGTGCGGGCCTCCACGGAGACAGTGAAGGCCGTGCTCAGGTGGGCGGTGTTGTGGTTGACCATCATGGGCAGCCCAAGTTGGTCAAGTTGGGCGCCCGTCATCGCCACGCAGATGAGGCCACGGCCATGCGTCGCCATGAAGTTGACGGCTTCGGGGGTCGCAAACTCCGCCGCAATCGTGAGGTCGCCCTCGTTTTCGCGGTCTTCGTCATCCACCACGATCAAGAATTGGCCGCGTGCGAAGCGTGCAAGCGCCTCAGGAATCGTCATCGTCGCCATGGTCATGCCACCCCCAAAAGTGCAACTGGCGCAGCACGCGCCTTTGCGTGCCCACTCACCCTGTATTATAGCGCAGCCAGCAGCGTGACGCAGTGTAGCCAGCACGCGTATATTCACAGGTGACACCATCAGAGTTTGCGCGAGAGGAAACCACCATCAGATGCAGCAATTTTTGAGTCAGCGCCGCAATGTTGCCATCAGTGCCGTTGCGACGGTCGTCGTGCTGGCAGCCATCGCCTGGGTCGTTCTGGGGAATCGCCACGGTGCGAATGCCAGTCATCAAGCGGTGGGCGTCGCCGTGGCGTGTGGCACGCCCATCCCCACCAGCACGTTGCAGCATTTCACTGTGGCAGCGGCGCAATCATCCGCGACGTATTCGGTGAAGGAAAATCTCATCTTGGGGGGTGTTGGTGACCGCACCACGGTTGGCACAACGCCCGGCGTCGCGGGCGATTTCTTCATCCGCACCACGCCTTCCCCATTGGTTGCGCAGGTGCGCCTGACCATCGACCTCACGAAACTGACGACCGACAGTTCGCAGCGTGACCGCTTTGTGCGGCAAAATTATCTGCAAACCGATCAATTTCCCACCGCTGAGTTCAACTCGACCTGCGTGAATGGCCTGCCTGCGACGGTGAGCGATGGGCAAGACCTCAGCTTCCAGTTGGTGGGCAATCTCAGCCTGCATGGCAAGGTCAATCAAGAGACCTTCACGGTCAAGGGCAAGGTCGCGGGCAGCACCATCACCGGAACGGCCACCACGGATATCTTCATGACCGACTTTGGCATTCAACCGCCCGACATCGCCAACTTCGCCATCGCTGATAACAAGGTCACGCTCACCCTCACCTTTACCGCCCAGCAAGGGTGAGGGCGTTGCAGGTCTGCCCGCCACAGCCCCTACAGGTCTGGCAATTGCCAGTCGATCTCGGGCTTGCCAGCTCGCTTGAGGGCGGCGTTGATCTTCGAATACGGTTTGCTGCCAAAGAAGCCATTGTTGGCTGAGAGCGGCGAGGGATGCGCGGATTCGATGATGACATGACGCGTGGTATCGATCAAAGGCACTTTTTTGCGGTCATAACCGCCCCACAGCACAAAGACCACTTGCTCTGGCTTCGCGTTCACCGTGCGAATGACGGCATCGGTGAAGGTTTCCCAGCCGTGGTCTTTGTGCGAATTCGCCTCGTGGGCGCGCACCGTGAGGACGGCGTTGAGCATCAAGATGCCCTGCTCGGCCCAGGGGACGAGGTAGCCATTGTTGGGAAACTTCAGCCCCAGATCGCTCTTCAACTCACCGAACATATTGCGCAGCGATGGCGGGGGCTTCACCCCTGGCCGCACCGAAAAGCACAGGCCGTGCGCCTGCCCATCATCATGGTAGGGGTCTTGCCCCAGCAAAAACACGTTCACCGCTGGATAGGCGGTGTAGCGCAGCGCGTTAAAGACATCGGCTTCGGGGGGGAACACACTATATTTGCTACGCTCGGCATCCACGAACTGTTCCAGGGCACTGAAATAGGGCTTTTGCGTTTCGTCGGCCAGCAATGGCTGCCAGCTTTCCGGTAGCACCAACGGCATGGGTATGGCTCCTTACACAAAAATCTCTGCATGCCTATTCTGTCGCGCCAGGATGTTTTTGGCAAGGGGCAGAAGCCCGCAACCTCCACGGCCCTGAAGGGGGCGCGCTGATTGCGGGCTTCTGGAGTTTCAGCGCTGGCACGCTAACTCAGCCCTGAGGGGGGCGGACCTGCGACTGAGCCATCGCGGTGGCATATTGCCCCTGGGCGGCCAGGATGCTGCTGGCGATGGGCTTTGGCGTCCCAAAGCGACCATCCAGGGTATATTTGATCTGCTTGCCGGTGTCGGCGCGGCGCATCGCCAGCACCACATCGCCACCGCGCGCCGCCGTCGCCGTCATTCCATTGATCGCGGCGAAAGGATAGGCCTGCGTCCCCTTGGGGGTGGCGGCGACGAAGCCCTCGGGCGTCAACACCAGCATCTGCTGCTGTGCGGTGCCCACATTGATCAAGCGTCCGATGCTATTGACCAAAAAGATAATGGTAAACGCTAACAACACCACGAGGTCGATGATGAACCACACCGTCACCCCGGTGCTGCCGGGATCGGGAGCCGCCCCATAATAGAAAATGGTGCCAGAAATGATAATATAGGCGATGGCACCCAGCGCGGCCAGCCCAAACACGCCGTAAAGCAAGGCGGTGCCGATGAAATAGCTCGTGCGTGCCCGCAACACGCGCCAGGTGGGCGGCGTGGTGCCGGCCCCCACTTGCTGCAAGATCACATTCGGGTCCAACATGTCCGTTTATCCTCTTTCGTGAAAGGGCGCGAGTGCGCCGCAAACGACTCCACTGATCCAAACGATCAAGCAGCAGCAGATTCACACGATTTTTATAGAATATCCCAAGGCGCCAGGATAGGTGGCATGGGCTATGCCCCACGCCACCCATCCCTG
>JACDGC010000650.1 GCA_013815535.1 Ktedonobacterales bacterium | reverse complement strand
ATTATGAGCAATTACTCGATGGGCGCTATACCATCATGCGCGAGATTGAGGTGCACCATCATTTTACCGAGCGCCTGTTTGGCACCGCCAACTCGCCTTCCGGCGAAGTTCCGTTGATGGGGCAATCGGCCTTTCGCAACGCCCCCTTGGCCTATGCGGCCATGACCCCCGACCGCTTGAGCAGTGGGCTCGCCACCAGCTCAACCTTGGAAAAAAGTCTGCCACGCTATTTTCTGGTCTTATATCCAGCGATTGCTGGTGGTGTTGCGCTGCTGGTGTTCCTGATCACGAACCACTTTTTGGGGGCGCTCACTTTTTGAGAGGCATTCGTGTCTGGGCTAAATCATGAGTTTGCTTTTGGAAGGACCACATATCTGTGGCCTGTTTGTGGTAGCTTCACTACGGTGCCATAGGCAGGGCTTGGCGTTCGAAAATAGCAATGAAGTGAGGCCATCGCTTACCTCACGGACTGGGTCTGGGTGTTCGTCGCCGTACAATAGAACGACGAATCTTTGCCCTTTCTTGATGACTATATGGCCAGCTTGTCGCCACTTTATTGACAAGTGGGCAATGAGTCTTATACATTGGTACGTAGGTTCCAATCAGCGGATTTGGCTCGTTTCGGTGAGCACACAAGCAATGAAGGAGATCGCTAGGTGGCTACACACGTGTTGGTTTTGTTGGGGACGAAAAAAGGTGCTTTTCTCTTGGAAGGAGATGCAGCACGGACAACGTGGCAGTTGCGCGGACCTTTTTGCGAGGCCTGGCCCATCTATCATATGACCTATGATGAGACCAGTCAGGCCATTTATGCGGGTGGTGGCAACCCCTGGTTTGGGCCTGCCGTTTGGCGGAGCCCCGACAGAGGCGCGACGTGGTCCCACTCTGGTGCTGGTCTGACCTATGGGGAAGCGGGGCCAACCCTCAATACGATTTGGCACATCACGCCAACACCAGATGTGTTGTATGCCGGGGCTGAGCCAGCGGGGTTGTTTGCCAGCGTTGATCAAGGGGCAACGTGGACCCATGTTGCGGGGCTGCGCGAGCATCCTTCCAGCGCGCAGTGGCAGCCTGGCTATGGCGGGTTGTGCCTGCATTCGATTGTGGCGCACCCCACGGATAAAGACCGTCTCTGGGTGGCCATCTCATCGGTTGGCACCTTCGCCACGGAAGATGGAGGCGCGACGTGGGTCACGCGAAATCAAGGAGTGCGCGCTGAATTTTCGCCCGAGCGTTACCCCGAATATGGTCAATGTGTCCACAAATTGCTGCTTGCCGCTGATGGGGCACAACTTTACCAACAAAACCATTGCGGTGTCTATCGTAGCGATGATGGTGGCGTGCATTGGCAGGAGATCACTGCTGGGCTGCCGTCCGATTTCGGTTTCCCCCTGGCGCTGCATCCACGCGATCCCAATACGTTGTATGTCGTGCCGCTCAATGGGGCGGATCGTGGTCGTTACGTGCCGGAGGGGCGGATGATTGTGTGGCGGAGTGCTGACCGTGGTGATTCATGGACGCCACAAACCCAAGGCTTGCCAGCCGAGCACGCATATCTGAGCGTGCTTCGTGAAGGCATGGCGGTGGATACGCTTGACCCGATGGGCATGTATGTGGGCACGAGCACCGGTCATGTGTTTGGCAGCAGCGATGAGGGGGAGAGTTGGCAGCAGATCTGCACGAATTTACCCCCCATCTTGTCGGTTGAGACGGCGCTGGTGGAGCTGTAGCATGGCGCATGTGCAGGTGCCACGCGCACTCACCGCTTTAGTGACGGGCATGCCCACCCATGTGCAAGTGGAGGCGCAGACGGTGCAGGCGCTTATTGCAGCGCTTGATCGGCAGTGGCCCGGTGTCGCCACCTGCCTCTGTAGCTCGCAGGCACATCTGCGCCCGCACATTAATGTGTTTGTGGATGGCGAGCGGGCAACGCTCATGACGCCGATACGTGATGCCTCCGTTGTTCGCGTCCTGATGGCCGTTTCTGGTGGTTAGTGCGCTCACGTGAGTGGCATGACCACAAATGCGCTTGATAGCGGTCATGTTAGGGAGATCGGCGGAGAACACAGCAACGGGGTAGTGTGAAAATCACCACCCCGTTGCCGTGTTGCAAAAATAACGCGAGTTCGCGGTAAGCAGGCGGAATTTTCATAAGTGTGTCTAATCGTCCACCATCGTTGGGTAAAAGCCATTTTCTATGCATTATTGTTTCCTTACTGAGCTATGAGTTGCTTTTTCTATGAACACTTTAGGGAAGGGGTTGTGACCATCCTGTAATGCTCTTAGAAATTGCGCCAAGCACCAGCATTCCAGATGGGTTGTCCGAATAGTTGCCATGCTCCAAGAAGGAATACAAAGGCGAACACAAGCAAGCCGGGAACAAGGATGAAATCACCGCGAATCATGTCGTTTAGCACGTCCAGCATTTGAATGAAAGCGGTTAACACCATGAACCCAGCCAGCATTCGCCGCGCCTGGATCACCAGCAGGAACAGTAATAGCACCGCCAACAGCAGATTACGCGCAAAGAAATAGTATACGTAGATTTAGGCTGCTTGTGGCAGCGGTGTACCATTAGTGAGAACTGTTGGCGCTATCTTGCTGACTACCGCACCAATTGCAGTCAGTACCGCTCCTATCATGACACCTGTTGTTATCCACCATGGAATGCGTGCATTAAGCACCGATGTCTTCACTTCGTCATTTTGTGCAGCTTCCATAATCGTCTCCTCGATTGCTCTCAATATGACTGTCAAATCATTAGTTTGTGACTCAGAGTAGCCACTCCCATAGGAAACGCTTTCATTTCACAGGGAAAATCCCCGATTTCGTAGTGATAATTATCATGAGTTTGGATGAATAGCAATCATATAGCTGGTTCAAAGCCAGCTATATGATTGCCGCGAGTATGATACTGTTGGCGAACTAGCGACTAAGCGGCGAGGGTGGCAAAGCGTGAGGTCCGTGATTTGGCAAAGGGTACTCCATTGCGCCATTGGATGAGCCGGACGATATTCGTCGCCACGGCACTGAGGAG
>JACDGC010000649.1 GCA_013815535.1 Ktedonobacterales bacterium | reverse complement strand
ACACAAGGCTGCGAGGATCGCTTGCCGTTGGAACAAGCCGCGACGTGCTATCATGAGGCCATGGGAAGCGCCCTACCTGTTATGAATAGCATCTCCGAGGAGCCCGCACATGCGCGCATTACTTTCCGTCGCTGACAAGGGGGGTCTGGTACCCCTGGCGAAAGGTTTGGCCGACCTGGGGTGGCAGATCATTTCGACGGGCGGCACAGCGGCCCTGCTGCGCGCCGAGGGGCTGACAGTGGTGGATGTGGCCACGGTGACGGGCTATGCTGAGATGCTGGATGGCCGGGTGAAGACCCTGCACCCCGCCATCCACGGTGCATTGCTGGCGCGGCGCGACGACCCAACGCACATGGCGCAGTTAGAGGAAGCCGACATCACCCCCATCGATCTGGTCGTTTGCAACCTCTATGATTTCGCGGGCACAGTCGCGCAACCGGGCGTCACGATGGATGCGGCAATCGAAGAGATCGACATCGGTGGGGTCACGCTGCTGCGCGCGGCGGCCAAGAACTTCGCGGCGGTGACGGTGGTGACACATCCGGCGGAATATCCCGCCGTGTTGGATGAGTTGCAGGAATATGGTGCCGTCTCACTGCCCCATCGCCGTGTGCTGGCGACCAAGGCTTTTGCCCACACGGCGGCCTATGACGCGCAGATCGCCATGTACCTGGCTGCAGCCGAAGGCGACCCCTTCCCCCCCGAACTAGCATTGCCATTGGCACGCATCAGCCCGCTGCGCTATGGCGAAAATCCCCACCAACACGCGGCCTTCTATCGCTGGAACGCGCCAGGGGCCAGCATCCGCGCCACGCTGGCCGATGCCGAAACGCTGCACGGCAAGCAATTGGGGTACAACAACATCATGGATCTCGATGCCGCGCTGGGCGTCGTGCGCGACTTCGCGGAACCCGCCGCAGCCATCATCAAGCATGCCGCACCGTGTGGCGTCGCCGTGGCCGAGACCCCCATGGCCGCGTTTCGGCGCGCGCTGGCGGGTGATGCCATCTCGGCCTATGGCGGCATCATTGGCCTTAATCGCCCGGTTGACTTGGCGACGGCGGAGGCCATCCGCGAATCGCATTATGACGCGATCATCGCGCCGGACTATGACGATGCCGCGTTAGCGTTGCTGGGCAAGCGCAAGAACTTGATCCTCGTCGCCACCCACCGCGCCATCGGCCCCACAGCGGAGCCCGAAAACTTCGCGGCGTTGGATGTGCGGCGCATCAGTGGCGGGCTGCTGGTGCAGACACCCAACCAGTTGACCAATGATGCCATCACGCGCAATGTCGCCACCGACCGCGCTCCCACCGACGCCGAATGGCTCGATCTGCTTTTCGCCTGGCAGGTGGTCAAGCATGTGAAGTCGAACGCCATCGTGTTGGCAAAGAACGTCGCGACGGTGGGCCTCTGCGGCGGCCAGCCCAACCGCGTGGATGCCGTGCGCGTCGCCGCCATGCGGGCGGGCGAGCGCAGCCAGGGCGCGGTGCTGGCCTCCGATGCCTACTTCCCCTTCGCGGATAACATCGACGAGGCGGTGCGGGCGGGCGCGACGGCCATCATTCAGCCCGGCGGCTCCGTGCGCGACGCCGAGGTCATCGCCGCCGCCAACGCGGCGGGGCTGGCGATGGTCTTCACCGGGCACCGCCACTTCCGCCATTAAGAGGTGGGATCGATGGAGAATGTGCCTTCGACCTGTTCCACTGGGAAGATGACTTTGCGATAGATCTCGGTAATGGGGATCGTGATATCCAGGCTCTTGAGGGTAATGGTATCACCTTCTCCATAACTTTCCAGCGTCCAGAGAGCGCTGTCGTTGTGTCGTCGTTGCACCTCCACCGCTATCTGAGTCTGGTCGATAAACCCATATTCTTGGATGGTAGGCATAGCGCGCTAGTAATTCGCCTTTTGCCCGCGATCAAACGCCCCGGTGCTGGGGGACAGCACCTCAAAAACAGCTACGGGTGAATGAACGCTTTCGCTTTGTATATCTTCGGGATCGTATGACACTACGACATCGGGGTACACATAACAGGCAGCACTGATCTGCAAGCGCCTATCAGCGTTGCACACCACACAAGGGGAATCTCCCAAAGCATTGTTGAGCGCGGTTCCAATATTGAGGGAAATCATGCTATGGTGACCTGTGCCACCCGACATCAGGCGGATATAGCCATCATAATATTCGTAACGCGCGTGGGAGCTATTCCGGTCCAGCGCCAGATATTCTTCGACGGTGTAAAAGCGTGATTGTATTTCAACCGTCATGGTGCACCTCTTTGATGATGGAGCTCGATGCTCTTTGTACTATAACATCATTGAGACTACGGGTTTGGTACTCGCTTGTCTCTGTCACACAGGGGAGACGATTAATGCCAGGAAACGGGCGAGCGTTCGCGTCGTCCTTGCACCTTCCTCATGCCTTGGGCTACAATGCTGAACGGGGGAGCGTTTCCCTCGCATTGCGTCAGGTTGACGCGAGCAATCACCCAGTGGAGGGTAGCCTTTTACGGCACATCTGATCGATCTGCGCCCCGCGCCAGAACGCGCACTCCTCATCGCGGTGGACCGCGATGACCCCAATTCATCGTGGGATGCCACGGACTCCCTGGCGGAACTGGCCTCGCTGGCCCGCACCGCTGGCGCTGAGGTCGTCGGCACCGCGATCCAACGGCTCGAAAAGCCCGACACCGCAACCTATCTCGGCAAAGGTCGCGCCCGGCAGGCCGCCGACGAGGCCAAGGCCCTCGGCGTCACCCTCATCATCGCCGACGACGAACTGTCGCCATCGCAACAGCGCCAACTAGAAGACGTCACTGAATGTCGCGTCCTCGACCGCACCGCGCTGATATTGGACATCTTCGCCCAACATGCCCGCACCCGCGAGGGTCAATTGCAGGTGGAATTGGCACAGAACGAATATCGCCTGCCCCGTCTGGCGGGTTCGAGCGAGCACCTCTCGCGCCTGGGTGGCGGCTCACGCGGCGCGGCGGGCGTCGGCGGAGCCATCGGCGCTCGTGGCCCCGGTGAAACCAAG
>JACDGC010000648.1:2709-3050 GCA_013815535.1 Ktedonobacterales bacterium | reverse complement strand
GACCGTGACGGCACCGGGGATGGGTACGATCTGGCACTGACGCAGGCGGTGGCTGAGGCGGTGTCGGTGCCGATCATCGCGTCGGGGGGGGCGGGGGTGGCACAGCATCTGGCTGATGTGCTGGCGGCGGGTGGCGCGGATGCCGCGCTGGTGGCGTCCATCGTGCATTCGGGGCAATACACGGTGGGGCAATTGAAGGATGCATTGGCGCGGCGGGGCGTGGAGGTGCGGCGATGATCGATCTGGCGGTGATTCAGTTCGATGCGGCGGGGCTGGTGCCTGCCGTGGTGCAAGAGGCCGAGTCGCGGGCGGTGTTGTTGCTGGCGTTTATGAATGCGGCG
>JACDGC010000648.1:0-2699 GCA_013815535.1 Ktedonobacterales bacterium | reverse complement strand
GAAGCGACGGGCGAGGCGCATTTTTGGAGCCGCTCGCGGGGGCAACTCTGGCGCAAAGGCGAGGAGTCTGGTAATCGGCTGGTGGTGGCGTCCATCGCGGTGAACTGCGAGGCGAATAGTCTGCTGCTGACGGTGCGACTGGTGGGCGCGGGCGCGTGCCACGATGGCTATCACAGTTGCTTCTATCGCGCCTTTGGGGCCGATGGGCAATTGCACGTGACCGGGCAGCGCGTTTTCGATCCAGTCTTGGTCTATGGCGAAGTGGCGTTGGAGCGCGATCTGCGGGCGCTCTATGCGGGCTACCAACGGTTGCGGGATGCGGATTACACGGCTGTTTCCGCCACGTCGCGGTTGCTGCGCGATCCGGCGACAGCGCGCCCGTGGCTGCTGGGGCGGGCGCAGGAGGAGTTGGGCGAACTGCGCGGGGTGCTGGACGGCACGCATGGGCACACGGGTGGCCCGGCGGATGTGCGGCTCGAAGCGAGCCAAGTGGTCTATTGGCTGTGCCTGGCCGCCGTCACCGAGGGGCTGACATATGATGACTGGCTGCCGCACGTGGCGCTGTGGCGGGGCTGGCAAGGGGCAGCGGCGCTGGACGCCGCTTCGCCATCGGGGGCGCTGCTGTTGGCCGTGGGGGCGCTGTTGCGTGTGGCTGGGATGGCGCCGACGGTGCCAGTGGCGGCGGATCTGGTGGAGTTGCGGAAGCGGTTGGCTTGATCTCTTGTTAGGTTGCACGGTGGGCTGGGAGAACGGTCGGTAAGACATCCACGTTTGGATGGACGGGGAGGTGGTGAAGTCACTGGATGGAAATAGCCACAGAGTTGCAAGGGAACCAGATTGGGCGCATCACCCCAGCGGGCACCATCACTGAGTTCCCGACACATGCCGACCACGGTCAGCCCAACCAGATCGTGCTGGGGCCAGAGAGCACCTTGTGGTTTTCGAGCAATGGCGATGTCTTGCGGATGCGGCTGGATGGCACTCCCTTAGCGCTGACGAATGGGGTTTGGGCTGAACTCAAAGGCTGATGGAGTGACGGGCGCGCTATACATCTGCTGACGCGCCCTCACGGGACGAACTTGCGTGGGGGGAAGGCGTCGGGGAAGTGGTTGCGCAGGACCGCGAGCACGCCGATGGGAATGAGCGAGCAGGCAAAGATGGTCAGTAGGGCGAGCGGATAGCGGATGAGGGGATGCAGCGTGCGACGCGCGGGGGTGCCCATGCTGAGCGTGGCGGGCGTGATGATCAGCCCATAGGTGATGATGTTGAGCGGGGCCAAAATCAGGAAGAGGATCGGGTTGGCGAAGAGGAAGGTGTAGGTATGCTCGGAGAATAAGCCAAAGAGACCGGCCAAGAAAAAGACTTCGGCAAAGGCAAAACGCAGCCAGCGTTGCAGCAGATACCAGCCAATGATGAAGCCGGTGAAGGCGAAGAGGTTGAGCGCCCAAAACTGGCCGACGCGCTGGATGTAGAGCCCCAACGAGAAGCCTTCGGTCAGGTGGTTGAAGAGGGCCGCGAAGATTTCCTCGATCAATACCATGCCGTAGCCGAGCAACAGGAATTTGGGCAGACGCGGAAGCTGCCACTGCGCGAGCACGCGGGCTAAGCGTTGGCGATTGCGCCAGATGGGCAGGCCAACGCAGAGATAGAGGGCTGGATAGTAGCCAATTTGCAGGGGTAAGGCGTGCGCCAGCACCAGCAATGCTGCCAATGCCAGGGCGATGCCAGACCAGAGTGCCAAAGCGATGGTGAGGGTGCGTTGCATGGTCGATTGTGCTCCAAGGGAGGCTGTATGCCTGAGCTGCCTCCGCAGCATAGCATGATGACGCTCGCAGGGCAAGCGCGAACGCCTCATGCTTTGTCACGCTTCTGAAAGACATATTCCTATAGCCATCGGATATAAAGATGGATGAGAAGCCAGCAACAAAAACGACCCTCAACGTAAAAATGAGATAAAGTCATCCAAGTAAACACAAGAGCGTTGGGTATGTGACTGGCATCACGCGGCTGGGCATGGTAGAATGGGGCTGCATTGAAAAGCTTTTATTTGCATCACCGAGAGAATGAGGAGATCCCATGGCAATATCCCGTCGGTCGGCCATCAAAGCGCCCGAGCCAGCGCGCACGTTGACACCGGAGGGCCAGGTACGGTGGGATCTGATCGTCGCGGGCGTGGCGGTGGTCGTGATCATCATCGACCAGATCACTAAAGCGCTGATTCATGCGCGCTTCGCGGGCAACCATGTCTATGATGTGGTGTCGGTGGTTGGCAATGTCGTGACGCTGGTGTTCGACAAGAATCCGGGGGCGGCGTTCAGCTCCTTCACGGATTCGCCGCTGTTGCTGGGGCTGCTGATCGTCATCGCGGTGGGCGTCATCGCGTATATGTATTGGTCTAACCGCGCGCGTGACTATCCGTTGTTGAAGATCACGTTTGGCTTCATCTTGGGCGGCGCGGTGGGCAACCTCATCGACCGTGTGCGGCTGGGCTATGTCACGGATTTCGTGCATTTCCAACTCCCCGCGATCCACTTTGATTTCGCCATCTTCAATATCGCGGATTCCGCCATCTCCATTGGTGTCGTGCTGTTGGCGTTCGTGTTTTGGACGTTGCCACGCGAGGAACCAGTCGCCCCAGGCGAGGATGTGCCATCGGATGGAGACGCGGCGGCGTTGCCAGTTGCCAAAGCATCGTCCGC
>JACDGC010000647.1 GCA_013815535.1 Ktedonobacterales bacterium | reverse complement strand
ACCCCAGCGTGGCCGGGCGCGTGTCCTATCAGGCGGTGAGCGCGCTCAATGCCCGGCTGGGCCTGCCCACCTTCGGCGGCAGCGATGCCCACGCGCTGTCCATGATCGGGTTGGGCTACACCTATTTCCCCGGCAGCGGCATCCCCGACCTGTTGACGGCGATTGCCGAGCGCACACTGATCGCCGGGGGGCGCTTCATGACCTTCCGCGACCATGCGATCATCGCCGCGCCCAATATGTGGCGCAGCATGATCGTGTCGCCGGCCTACAAGGTGCAGCGTGCGGTGCGCCGCACGGTCACGGAGCGGTCCAACCGATGAAAATCTGCCTGGTCTCGCCGTATGATTATCCGTATCCTGGCGGGGTCACGGAGCAGGTGAAGGGGCTGGACAAGCACCTGCGCCTGCGCGGGCACAGCGTCACCATCCTGGCTCCCTCGTCGGAAGAGGACGATGTGCCGGTGCCGGGCAATGTGCGGCGGCTGGGCGACATTGTGGACTTGCCGGCCAACGGTTCGCGGGCGCGCATCTCGCTGTCGCTGGGCATCAGCCGCACCGTGCGCGGCATCCTGGCGCGCGAAGCGTTCGATGTGATCCACCTGCACGAGCCACTCATGCCGACCATCCCGCTGATCGTGCTGCGCCAGTCGCTGACCTGCAACGTCGGCACGTTCCACGCCTACGGCGACGAAAGCTTGGCCTACGCCGCCGCCCGCCCGTTGCTGCGGAGCTATTTCGACCGCCTGCATGGGCGCATCGCCGTCTCGCAGGCGGCGTGCGATTATGTCAGCCAGTATTTTCCCGCCGACTACACGATCATCCCCAACGGCATTGATGTCGAGCGGTTTGCCACGCCGCAACCGCCGTTGGATCGGTATCGGGACGGGCGACCCACAATCCTGTTTGTCGGGCGCTTTGAGGAGCAGCGCAAGGGCTTCCGCACGCTGCTGCAAGCCCTGCCGTTGGTGCGGATGGTGTGTCCCGATGTGCGAGTGGTGGTGGTGGGCAAGGGTGACCCGGAGTTGTTCGCCGACCTGTTGCCGAGCGAACCGGGCGTGGTGGAGTTTGCCGGCTATGTCAGCGCCGCCGATTTGCCGCGCTACTACCAGGGCTGCACCGTCTATTGCGCGCCCTCGACCGGCCAGGAGAGCTTTGGTGTGGTCCTGTTGGAGGCGATGGCGGCGGGCGCGCCGATTGTCGCCAGTCGCTGCGCGGGCTATGCGGCGGTGATGCAGCATGGGCGCGAGGGCTTCCTGTTCGAGCCGCGCAACCCAGAGCAGTTGGCGGTGGCCCTGGTACGCACCCTGAGCGACCCCGGCCTGCGCGCCGCGATGATCGGGCAAGGCCACATGACGGCAGCGCGCTATAATTGGCCCCTGGTCGTGGCCCAGGTCGAAGCCTATTATGAGCAGGCCCGCCAGGTGTTCCGCGCGCAGAGCGGCGGCGGCCTGCGCTTCTCGTTGCGCCGTTTGCGCCATCTGACCCCGACGGGCCTGCCCACTTGGCTGCCCCCGCGCCCGCCTGCCAGCGAGTGGGACGGCGTGGACCGCGTTCCGGCGCGTCTGAGCGATTTGCTGGGCGTGCAGTCCGACTCCGGTCGCCCGCCGGGCGATGCCGCCGGGAGAGGAAACTAAGCCGTGCTGACCAACGTTCTCCAGAGCTGGACGCGCACCCAGATGCGCCGCCTTGCCACGATCTTTGTCAAAACCCCCATCACGCCGAATATGCTGACCATCTGCGGCCTGTTCCTCAACATCGGCGTGGGGCTGGTGCTGGCCGCCGGCCACTTGGCGCTCGGTGGCGTGCTGATCCTGGTCGCCGGGCTGTTTGATCTGCTCGATGGTGCGCTGGCCCGCATCACCGACCGCATGACGGCCTTTGGCGGCTTCCTCGATTCGTCGCTCGACCGCTATTCGGAGGGTGTGATCTACATGGGGTTGCTCTGGTGGGTGTTGCAAGGGGGCCGGACCATCGAAGCGATGCTGATCCTGGCGGTGATTATCGGCTCAATGATGATCAGCTATGTGCGCGCCCGCGCTACGCCGCTCAACGTGGACTGCGAGGTGGGCCTGATGGCGCGCTCGGAGCGCATTGGCCTGCTGGCGCTGGCCCTCATCGTGAGCCACTGGCTGCCGGCGGCGCTCACCTGGGCGCTCTGGCTGCTCACCATCGGCACGCAGATCACCACGGTGCAGCGCATCGTTCATGTCTACCAGCACACGGATGGGGCGAAGAAAGCGTAGCCGGAATGCGGAATGCGGAATGCGGAATGCGGAATGTAAGGGAAACGCGCCGAATTATTGATCCACGAAGGATCACGAAGATGATATTAAAAACGGGCTGAATGGGCGACAACACAGAGGCACGGAGGCACGGAGATTTGGGGTGTTGGGTGGTTGGGTGGTTGGGTGTACCTATTGGGTCGGTGCGATAGAGAGAATCAGCACCTTGTCATTCTGAACGCAGTGAAGAATCTGCCGCCGCACGAATCAGTCTAATCGGAGCGACTTACTGCGCCCTGTGAATGCCCGCGAGCGGCCGTGTCCCCACCCCAATGGATTCTTCACTGCGTTCAGAATGACAGATCCCCTTTGGTTGGTAGGCTAAATAGCTGCAAGCGTAAAAACGCAATTCAGAACTCAGAACTCCGAACTCCGTCTCACTCCCAGGGGAATTTGTTGTCGGGCGCGCCCTGGCGGAAGATGAAGCGCAGCAGGGGGAGACCGAGGCCCAACCCCAGCACGAGCAGGGCGGCCCAGCCGAATAGTGCGTTGCCGCCGATAATCCAGGTGGCGAGACAGACCGCCCCGATGATGATGATGAGCACAAGATATGGTGCCAACCCCAATGCCTCCTCAGTGCGCCCATTATACCACAGGTTGCTGCCCTGTGCTGGCCGGGTGCGCCACCGACCTAACCCCCCAACCCCTTCCCTAAAGGGGAAGGGAGCGCTATAGAAACGGCTCCCCTCGCCTTTTAGGAGAGGGGTTGGGGGAGAGGTCGGCGCGCTGCTGGTCGGCGTAAGCCACCGACCTAACCCCCCAGCCCCCTTCCCTAAAG
>JACDGC010000646.1 GCA_013815535.1 Ktedonobacterales bacterium | reverse complement strand
CCAGCCGCGCCAACCGCACCACCTGCTCGGGCAGGTCGTCCACGATGCCAATCTCCGTGCGCAACTCTGCCGCATGCTGGCTGGTGAGCACCGTCACGCCCATGAGCAAGGGCCGCACCGGGGTGGATTGGATGGCCGCCACCGCTGCGCGCAGCATCGCCAGGCCTCCGTCGCAATGGATGTTGCACATCAGCACGCCTGGGCGCGTCAAGGCCCGCACCGCGCCCGCGACGGTGTTGGGAATGTCTTTGAATTTCAAATCCACAAAGACCGCGCCACCCGCCGCGCTGATGGCCTCCACCACCGTGGGCACGCCGACGGCGGTGCAAAGTTCCATGCCCACCTTATAGCCGCCCACGTGGTCACGCGTCGCTTCCACCAGCCGCAGCGCGTCGGGCAAATTGTCGAAATCCAGTGCCACTAAGATTGGATTCGTCGTCATACAGAAACCTCCTGCGTGCGTGGTGAGGCCGTCTGGTGTGCCGCCAGCCCGTGGTTGATGCGGCGGATGATCCCTGGCCCTTCGTAGATGAAACCCGTATAGATCTGGATGAGTGCTGCGCCCGCGTCGAGCATCCGCCGCGCATCATCGGGGCCAAAGATGCCCCCGACGCCGATGACCGGCAGGCGGCCATCCAGCGCCCGCACCAGATGGCGCACCACCGCCAGCGACCGCGTGAACAATGGTCGCCCACTCAGGCCACCCGCCTCGCCGGGGTCGGCATGCAGCCCCTCGCGCGTGACGGTCGTATTCGTGGCGATGAGGCCGCTGATGCCCGTGGCCAACGCCACCGCCAGCACATCATCCAGCGCGCTTTCGCTCAGGTCGGGCGCGATCTTCACCAAAATCGGTTTGGGGCGCAGATGCGGCCCGGCCAGCCGCTGCGCCTCGGTCACCACCGCCGTCAGCAATTCGGTCAGCGGGCCGCGTTCTTGCAATTGCCGCAAACCCGGGGTATTGGGACTGCTGACGTTGAGCGTGAAATAATCCGCAAAAGGATAGAGCGTGCGCAACGAATAGAGATAGTCTTCCGTGGCATCTGCCAGCGGTGTCACCTTCGACTTCGCCAATTGCCAACCAATGGGCACGGCTGGGCGCGGCTGAGACAGCAGGCGTTGTGCGATGGCCTCGGCCCCCTCGTTGGGCAGCCCCATCCGATTGATCAGCGCGCCATCAGCGGGCAGGCGAAAGATGCGTGGGCGCGGTTGCCCCGCCTGGGCAAAGCGCGTGACGCCGCCAGCCTCGATGAAGCCAAACCCCAACGCGGCCAGGGTGGCTAATGCCCGCCCATTCTTGTCGAAGCCCCCCGCCAGCCCAACGGGATTCGGAAAACGCAGCCCAAAGACCTGGCGCGCCAACTTTGGGTCGGCGTCGGCACTCACCGCCTGGATGACGCGGAGCAATGGCGGCAGGTGCGCCGCCAGTTCCATCGCCGCCATCATCTGATGATGGATGATTTCGGGGTCGTGGGCCGACCAGCGAAAGAGCGCTGGACGGACAATCGCCTGGTACATGGTTGATTTTCCATGCGCATAATGTGGGTCGCAAAAACCCATCATTCATGCTACCACACGAGGGCGACCCGGGCAAGCAACGAACGGTCGCCACCACGCTGCTTGAAGCGGGGATGACTTTCCCTTGAAGAGCAAACAACGTGGCGTGCAACCCCAACAAATTTGGTATACAATATCTTGTAGCGCGCTGTCGTAACCAAGACAGAGGGGACATGTCGTCTTCCCTCATGGTTGAGATGGCCGCGAAGGGACACATCACGCATGAAAGTCATCAAAATATCGCCGCGTGGCTATTGTTATGGCGTCGTGGATGCCATGCAAATCGCCCGCGAGGCGGCGAAGAATCCCGCTTTGCCCCGTCCAATCTCGATCATCGGCTTGATCGTGCATAATAAATTCGCCGTCCAGGAACTCACTGATCTGGGCATCGTCACGCTGGACGGAGCCGACCGTGCCGCCATTCTGGAATCGGTGCCCGGCGGCACCGTGATCTTCACCGCGCATGGCGTCTCGCCAGCAGTGAAAGAGCGCGCCCGCGCCCGTGGTCTGCATGTCATCGACGCCACCTGCCCCGATGTGACGCGCACGCATGACCTCATCAAAGATCTCGTCGCGCGCGGCTACACCATCCTCTATGTCGGCAAAAAGGGGCACCCCGAGCCAGAAGGGGCCATCGGTGAAGCGCCCGACCGCGTGCATCTGGTCGAGACGGTGGCCGATGTCGCCGCGCTGGACCTGCCCGCCGAGGCCACGGAAAAGCTCGCCATCACGACCCAGACGACCCTCAGCCAATGGGATACGCGGGCCGTCATCGAGGCCGCTCAACACAAGTTTCCGCAACTCGAAATCTATAACGAAATTTGTCACGCAACCCAGGTGCGTCAGGAAGCCGTTGCCGCCCAGGCCAAGGGCGCGGACCTCACCATCGTCGTCGGTGATCCTCGTTCCAACAATACCAATCGGCTGGCGCAGGTCGCCGAGGAGATCGCTGGCAGCCGTGCGCTGCGCATCGAGAGCCTGGCTGACCTGCGACCCGAGGATGTGGCTGGCAAGGAAACGGTCGCCGTCACCTCGGGGGCCTCGACCCCAAGCCAACTCACCCGCGAGGTGATTCGCTACATCGAGAGCCTGGGCCAGCCCAAGGAGCCGCCCGCGACCACCTGACGCCCCTGACCCAGCCGCGACGTGGCGGCGCTTTTTGATTGTTGCTCGGAGGATGTATTCCGTATGATGAAAAGCCTTGGCGTATTATTGCAGCAGCGGTCGGTGACGGAACTGGGAGCCATGGCCACCCGGTGGGGCGCGCAACCCGTGACGAGCGACGACCCCGCTGAGGTGCAACGGCTCGAACGCCAGATGCGCGACAGCCTGTCGGCGCGCACCGTCTGGCAGGGATTGGACCCGGCAGAGCGCGCGGTGCTGCTGGCCATCGTCGGCCCGGCTGCGCGCAATTGGTGCGTCATCGAGCAACTGCCCACGCGCACCGACCTGCCCGCCGAGGCCGTCACCGCTGCTTATGCGCGCCTGCTGGGGGCATTCATCATCTA
>JACDGC010000645.1 GCA_013815535.1 Ktedonobacterales bacterium | reverse complement strand
CTTCTGAAGCAACCTATCGAGACGTTATGCTGTCGCATCATATGACTTCAAGTCATATGACATAAATAATTATATACTGAGGATGTTGGTTTTGACAAGGACCTTGCTGGCGAAAATCCGTGATGGATTCCAGCAGGCGGAGTATCCAGGGGGATTGTGCGAGGTAAGACTCCACGCAGGCATCCCCAAGCGAAGAGAGAAGATGTTCATGGAGCAGCCGGAAACCTACCCGATCACGTATGCGATTCTTGGTTTGCTGGCCTTTGGGGGACCGCAATCGGGGTACGATATCAAGCGCCTCTTTGACCATATGCTTTCCTCCATGTGGGCGGCGGCACAAAGCCAGATTTACAAAGAGTTGCGGCGCATGCAGAAGTTGGGGTGGGTCACCATGCAGCGCGAGGAACAGGAATCGCGCCCCGACCGCAAACTATATAGCATCACACCAGAGGGTCGCACCGCCTTACATGGTTGGGAAGCGCAACCTCCCGCCGTTTTTCAGTTGCGGGATGAATTACTCTTGAAGATGCTCTTTGGTTCATTTGCCGCCCCGGAGGATTTAGCCCGGCATCTCCGCACGACCATCGCCGCGCATGAGATGCGGTTGTTGGCATATCGTCAAAATGCGCTGTTTCTCCCCGCGCGCGGCTCATTTTCGCTGAAAAACGAGCGATTGAATCCCTATGGGGCCGAAACAGAGGCAGATCCCTATTTGCGCCTGGTCACGCGCTTTGCCATAGATTTCGAGCAAACCTATCTGCGCTGGTTGTATGAAGCACTGGAAGAAATCACGCCTGAAGCGGAGAAGCCGCCAGATGAACACGGCAAGGCTCCCTGACTGATACGTCCATGGGCTGTGAGGGGACGTGAGTAGTGCCGCCGCTGCAAGGCAGCCGCACCGGATAGTCACAGTGGGAGCCCAGTTCCTAATGTCCTGCTCATTTGCGCTCGGGCACCAGACGGGTATAGACTGTAGGTGTACGATAACAGGCCGGAGTTGTGGGGACACCTGGGTGGGTGTGATGGGTGGGGCGGTTGTTTACCAGACATTGACGAGCAGTTGCTGAACTCCCCCTCGTGCTACGCTAGTTTGTCGTAGCCACAGCATATCTACAATCTCGCTGGTGCGAAGTGCCGGAACCCCCCTATCATCGGTGTTTTCATCAACGCACCTGGCTCGCCTCAGCGGCAGCAACGAGAAGCGCGACTCGTTGCCGACGCCGCTGATGGTGCTCGTTTGGTTATAAATCTATGAATCATTCTGGGATCTGAGCGCAATATCCGACTGTTTATCTGGCTTGGCAAAACGCGCAGTCTCGCGCGTTCACACACATGTATTCATGGGGGGCGTCATCATGTCATCGGTTGTTTATCTGGCACCGCGACGCGGCGGTGCGCGCATCGTTGCGCTCAGTCTGATCCTTGCAACGGCGCTGGCGTTAGTGGGTGCGAGCACCCTCTTTGTGGGAACGGCGCATGCCTTCACCAACGGTTTCGTTGCGGCTCCCGCGAACACGTCCATTCTGATGCAGAAATATAACACCGCACGCACCGGCTGGAATGCCAACGAGACGCACTTGACGACTGCGAGCGTGAACAGTACCAATTTTGGTCGCTTGACGTCGTATCCGGTGGATGGGCAGGTCTATGCACAACCACTCTTCGTGCCGAACGTAGTGACGCCTGCTGGCCCGTATAATCTCGTCTTTGTGGCGACCGAGCACGACAGCGTCTATGCCTTTGATGCGGATCACCAGAGCGCGACTCCTATCTGGCACACGAGTTTCGCTGGCCCCAATATCTCGTCGGTTCCCTATCAGCAAATCTATTCCGGCGGCTTTCATGACATTCAACCTGAAATCGGCATCACGGGGACGCCCGTCATCGACGCGGCCACTGGCACCCTCTACGTTGTGGCGCTGACCGTGGATAATGGCACCATCGTCTCGCACCTGCACGCACTCAGCATCGCCACTGGCCAAGAAAAGATCGCGCCGATGTTGATCACCGCCTCCGTCGCGGGCACAGGCGATGGCAATGTCAACGGCACCATTACGTTCAACCCCAAGACCCAGAATCAGCGCATGGGCTTGCTGTTGCTCAACAACATCATCTATATTGGCTTCGCCAGCTTTGCTGATGAATATCCCTATCATGGTTGGGTGTTGACGTATGATGCCCAGACCCTGCAACCCAAGGCCACTCTCAACATCACGCCCGATAGCAGCGGCGCGGGCATTTGGGACGATGGCAACAGCTTCGTCGTCGATCCGCAGGACGGCGGCATCTATGTCGCCACGGGCAATAGCGGCGAGGGACCACACTCGGACAATGGGAACACCGTCCTCAAGCTGAACCCGGTCACGTTGGAAGTCGAAGATTATTTCACGCCCTTCAATACCGAATGCCTGAACGATCTGGATCGCGATTTAGGCTCGGGTGGAGTCATCTTGCTGCCCACCCAAAACGGCCCCCATCCCTATGAGTTACTTGCTGGTGGCAAAGAAGGCCGCATCTATCTCTTGGATCGTACCAACCTGGGCAAGTTCACCGCCGTCAGTGATCCCTGCGGCCCCGTCGAGAGTCAGACGAATATCGACAAGGTGGTTCAGGAGTTGCCGGTGGGGGTCGTTGGCTCTGGCATCTATAGCACCCCCGCATTTTGGCAGGGTCCGACCAGCAGTTATGTCTATGAAGCCTCCAACGGTGATTTCCTTAAGGCTTTCCGCCTCACAGATGGCCAACTTTCCACCACGCCAACGTCGCAGACCCCCGAAACGTTCAATTATCCCGGTGGCAACGCGGTGGTGTCGAGCAATGGCAGCACCGCGAACACGGGTATCGTCTGGATCATCTCGCCCCCTGGCAGTTGCCCGGTCAACGATCACTGCAATCCCAGCGGCAGCGGGGCCTTGCGTGCCTATGATGCGACCGATCTGAGCAATGAATTGTATAGCAGTACGCAGATCGCTGACCGTGATGGCCTTGCCAGCTTTGTGAAATTTTCGGTCCCCGCCATCGCCAATGGTGAGGTCTTTGTTGGCACCGGGAACAGTTTGGATATCTTCGGCCTC
>JACDGC010000644.1 GCA_013815535.1 Ktedonobacterales bacterium | reverse complement strand
ATCTTTATCTTTTGACATAGCCGTGAGAATGATGAGGGGGGTCATCGCCGAGGCTGGGTCGCCGCGCAACGAGCGCACCAATTGGTAGCCATCTAACTGTGGCATACGCACATCGATCACGACGCAGTGTGGCCGATGCGTGAAATAGAGCTCCAGCGCATCAGCACCATTATTCGCCGTAATAATTTCATGCTCACTCAATTCACGCAACGATGTTTCAAGGTAGGGCAACAGATCCAGGTCATCATCCACAACCAATACGCGATACGTCCCGCTACCCAAATTTGCCATGGGATACTCCTTCCACCCTTTGCACAAGAAAAAAACGATTACCCTGCCATTGTTTCAGTTATGGCATGCTTGCCCGCTGATGTCAAGTACGCTGCTACGCTGCCATTCATGGCGATCCGATACTATAGAAGGAGAGGCCGCTCTGAGGATCTTTTTGAGCGCAGACGAAAATCCGTGCCCCCCAAGAAGATATCGCGGCATCTGAACCGTTATAGTAAGAGCAGACCCTCAATCTCAACCATCTGCGCGCGCAAAGGAGCTGCCATCTTTGAAGATCGTGGGCCGAATGGCCGTTTTCCCCGTGCTGCCCGAGCGGCTGACACGCCTCTATTCCCTCGCTTATAACCTGTGGTGGGCGTGGCACCCCCAGGCCCAGGCGCTCTATCGCGCTATCGATCCCCAGGTATGGGAGTTTACCAACCACAACGCCATCCGCACCCTCTCTGAGGTGCGGCCCGAGCGGCTGCAAGCGCTGGCGGAGGATCGCGAATTCGTCGCATCCTATGATGCCACGCTGGCGGCCTATGATGCCTACGCGATGGGCCAGGCATCGACATGGTATGACATGAGCCATGATCACGTGCTGCCTGGCCCTGTGGCGTATTTCTCGGCGGAGTTTGGCCTGCACGAGTCGCTGCCGATCTATTCAGGTGGTCTGGGCATTCTCGCGGGCGACCACAACAAAGAGGCCAGCGATCTGGGCTTACCGTTCGTCGGCGTCGGCTTCCTCTATCCGCAAGGCTATTTTCGCCAGCGCCTGACGCGCACGGGTGACCAAGAGGCGCTCTATGACCGCCTGAACTTCGCCGATCTGCCTGCCGAGGTGGCGCGCGATCCGCAAGGGCGCGAGGTCAAGATCAGCGTCGACCTGCGGGGGCGGCGGGTCTTTGCGCGGGTCTGGCGCTTCCAGATTGGGCGCAATCCCCTCTTCCTGATGGACACGGATGTGGAAGAAAACGATCCGCGCGACCGCGTGCTCTCTGCGCGCCTCTATGGCGGCGACCACGACATTCGCATCGCCCAGGAAGTCGTGCTGGGCATCGGCGGTGTGCGGGCGCTACGGGCGCTGGGCATCAAACCTTCGGTCTATCACATGAATGAAGGGCACGCGGCCTTCCTGGGGCTGGAGCGCATCCGCGAATTGGTGGAAGGCGAGGGCATGAGCTTCGCTGAGGCGGTGGAGGTCGTGGCGAGCAACGGCGTCTTCACCACCCACACCCCCGTCCCGGCGGGCAATGACGCCTTCTCATTCGAGCAGATCGTCGACCACTTCGCGGATTATTGGCCGCGCCTGGGTGTCAGCAAAGAGCAGTTCCTCGATTTCGCGCGCCAAGAGCAATCCTGGGGACCCAGCTTCTCGATGACGGTGCTGGCGCTGCGCACCTCGTCGAAACGCAACGGCGTCTCGCAATTGCACGGCGATGTGTCACGGCGCATGTGGCAATTCCTGTGGCCCGATCTGGATACTGATCAAGTGCCGATCACCGCCATCACGAACGGCGTGCATTCACCAACATGGGTCGCGCCAAGCCTCAGCAGCCTCTATAGCCAATATCTGCGCAGCGACTGGCAGCGCCACGTGGATGACCCAGCCACCTGGGCCAACCTCGACGGCATCCCCGATGGCGAACTATGGGCCACCCACCGCCGCCTCAAGCAAGACCTGATCGCCTATGCACGCCAGCGCATCCGCCAGCGTGACGAACGGCTGGGCGAGGGCGCGAGCCTGCTCCCCGGTGGACGCGAGGTGCTGAATCCCGATGCACTGACCATCGGCTTCGCGCGCCGCTTCGCGACCTATAAACGCGCCACGTTGCTCTTCCGCGACCGCGAGCGCCTGTTGCGGCTGCTCAACATCCCTGGTCGTCCGGTGCAGATCGCCTTCGCCGGCAAAGCCCACCCCGCCGATCAACCCGGCCAGGCATTCATCCGCGAGATCGAGCATTATACGCGCGAACCGGAATTCGCGGGCAAAGTCGTGTTGTTGGAAGAATACGACATGGATATGGCACGCCATCTGGTGCAGGGCGCGGACCTGTGGCTGAACACGCCCACCCGCCCCTATGAGGCCAGCGGCACCAGCGGCGAAAAAGCCGCCCTCAACGGACTGCCGAATTGCAGCGTGCTGGATGGCTGGTGGGCCGAAGGTTTCAACGGCCACAACGGCTGGTCCATCGGTGACGAACGCGAATACCTGAACCCCGAAACGCAGAACGACGCCGATGCCGATTCCCTCTACACCGTGCTGGAACGCCAGATCATCCCCACCTATTACGAGATGGGGCCAGACGGCATCCCGCATGCCTGGATCAAGGTGATGAAAGAAGCGATTCGCACCTGCGCGCCGCGCTTCAGCATGAGCCGCATGGTGAAGGAATACATCGAGCGGCTCTACTTGCCCGCCGCCGAACTCGGTCGCGTCGTCAGCAGCGACAGCTACGCGCTGGCGCGCCAACTGGCCGCGTGGAAGACGCGGGTGCGCGCGGCCTGGCCCGCCGTGACGGTGGAAGCCCGTGGCCCCCATGACGGCCAATTGGCGGTCAACCAATCCGTGGATGTCACCGCCTCGGTGCGGCTGGGGGGCCTGACGATGCGCGATGTCGCGGTGGAGTTGGTGTGGGGTCGCGACGACAACGGACGCCTGCGCGATGCCGTGGTGGTGCCAATGACGGCGGGCGAATCGCTCTCCGACGGTCGCCAGACCTACACCGCGCGTTTCGCGCCAGACCGCAATGGCGCGCTCATCTATGGCGTGCGTGCCCGCCCCAACCACCCCGCCCTGCCC
>JACDGC010000643.1 GCA_013815535.1 Ktedonobacterales bacterium | reverse complement strand
GGGGCGCGAACTGCTGGGGCTGCTGTGCCGCGAATTGGCTGCGCGTGGGGTGACGCTGCTGGAAGCTGACACGGATGGCGTCTACTTCGCGGTGCCAGAGGGCTGGGACGAAGCTGCCGAGCGCCGCGTGGTGAGCGAGGTTGGCGCGTTGCTGCCACCGCTGGTGCGGCTGGAATTCGAGGGACGCTACGCCGCCATGTTGTCACACGAGCCTAAGAATTATGCACTGTTGAGGTATGATGGCACGTTGCTGTTGCGTGGTGTGGCGTTTCACTCGATCAAGTTCGAAGCATTTGGCGATGCGTTTCTGCGACGCGCCATCCATTGCTTGCTGATGGATGACATCCCTGGTGTGCGCGAGGCCTATCTGACCACTGCGGAAGCCATCGCGGGGCGCACGCTGCCGACGGCGGACGTGGTGACGCGCGCGCGCCTGACCAAAACCCCCCAACAATACCATGCGGGGCGCTCTGGTCGGCGCGAGGCGCATTATGAGGCGTTGCTCGCTGGGGGCCGCACGACCTGGCGCACAGGCGAGAGCATCCAACTCTATCGCGCGGCGGGGGGCCTCGCGCTGTGGCAGGCGGGCCAGCCGGATCGGCGCGATTACGATGTGGCGCATTATCTGCGCTTGCTGCGCGAAACCTATGCCATTCGTCTGGCACGGGCCTTCACACCCGATGATTATGCGACGCTGTTTGGCGCGTACAACCAATTATCGTTGTTCGCGCCACCCATCGAGACGATTCGTCCCTGCCTGACGCCTCTCATCAGTGCCGACGATCCCACGGTGCATGCGGACTGACGCTATGCGGGCTGGCGATGGGTAGGGTCGCGATTGGAGCAACCTTTCCATGCTGCTGCCCCAGCATATCTCCCCTAAAATGCGGCACTGACGATGAAGGTCGTGCGATGCAGATTGCCCGGATCTTCCTTGGTGCGGATCACTGTTTGCAGGTTCCAATGCCCCGCCATCGCGAGATCGACGGTGCCGGTGTAGGTCCCTGGCTGACTGGCAGCGGTGAGGTTGAAGGTATTGACACCCATATCCATCTCTTCCATCGTCGCCACGATGAAGACCGTCCCTGCCGAGGCCGCGCTGCCGTTGGGGTTTTTCACCACGATAGTGACCGCGTTGGTGCCGAAGCGCCCAGGGGTGATCGCCAGCGTCACCGTCAAGGAATCCACCGTCTGGGTCAGGGTCTGGTTGCCGCCTGTCGCCCCAAAACTATTCGTCGCTACGATGGAAGGTGCCAGTGTGCTCGCCAGGGGCGACAACAGCGCGGCGCAGCCAATGATGAGCAGCCCAATGGTTGCCTCGAATTGAATGAGGCGCGTGATCTGCTGGCTGTAACCCCCGGCGGCACGCACATCGCTGCTGGCCGCCGCCACTGCGACCTCGCCCGCACCCGCCAGGGCAGCGGTGCCATGGGGGGCGGGGGGCACCAACGCCAACCACTGCCGTCGCAACCAATTCTGGCTGGTCGGGTTGGTGGGCGCTTCGCCCACGCTCGCCGCCAAGGCTGGGCGCAAGCGGAAGGCATGCACATAACTGATGCCCACCATCACCAGGAAGAGCAGAATCTTGATGCTGAGCACCACGCCATAGGCCGTCGTCCAAAGTTGGCTGAAGCTTGTCATGCGGACACCCGCATTCAGTGGCCCCGTGACGGCGATGAACGCCACCGCGATCAGGGCGGGCAGGCCAAAGGCAGGGAGTCGTGTCGCCAGATAGCCCCAGCGTTCCGCCGCTGGGCGCGCCCCTAAGGCGGGGAAGATGATGAACGCTAAGACGCATAAACCGCCGAGCCACACCCCATTCGCCAGCAGATGGAGCAGATCGTTGGGGGCGCTCCACCATTGCTGCCCAGCGCCGCCGTGCCCTGAATAGACGAAGGCCACAGCCAAGGATACGCCAAAGATCGGCAGCACGCGGCGCACATTGCGCGGCGTCAGCGACGAGCGGAGCTGGGGCACCCACAAGCACAGCACCCCCACGGCAGCCACCACCACCCGCAGCATTAAAAAGATGCCTTGGCGACTGTCAAAGAGGATGCTGCGATAGATGGGCCACGCAATGAGACCGCGTCCGGTGCCATCCAAGATGACCGCTTGCAAGGCGACCTCGATGATGGTCGCCACGATGATGACTTCCAGGGCGATATCGCCCAGTTGGGCGAACGCGGCCCGGTTGGCGTCCACCAACTCTGCCCCGAGCGTGCCCTGGCGTGGCGCGACGAAGACGCTCCAAAAAATCAGCCCCAGGATCACCGCCAGCGCAATCAGCGCCAGGGCATGGGCCACCGCTTGGGCGACGCTGAGCCCGGTGAGCGCGTTGGTGGCGGCCCCAGCCCCACCCACGATGTCGCCACTGGGGAGCGACCCGGTGAGGGGGGGCACGGTGCCATCGGCCCGCTTGATGTGGAAGAGATATGAACCGCCCGCCACGTGACCGTCATCGGCAGAGTGGGTGCGCCACGCCACCACATAGGTGCCCGCTGGCAAGGTCGGCACGCTGGCGGTCATGGTGAATTGATCGGCGCTGAGCCGCATATCACCATTATCGACGCGTTGGTTCGAGGGATTCACCACGACGATGCGCGAGATGTCGGCGTTCAGGTGCTCGGAAAAGCGGATCTGGATCTGGGCTGGTGAACTGGTCAAGGCGGCATTTGGCGGCGGATCGTAGCTGACGGGTAAGGCATGGGCCGATGCGGGGGTGAGCGGGAAAACAGCGGCGATAAGCGCCATGCAACCGCACAACGCGCTCAATGATAGGCAACGACGCATCGTCCACGACCTCTCTATACACAGGCATTTAATAGCTAGGAGTTCTCTTGAAAATATACCGCAAATTGGTCCAAAAAGATCATCGGCATGTCGCGCATACCAGTCAAGCATGACTGTCTGCTTGACTGGTATGCGCGGTCTATTGTGGCTCTATGCAGTGGTTGGCTGCTGCTGGCCGCGCAGCAGCGTCGCTCCCAGGAACCCGACGGCCAGGCCAGCGATGCCCGTCACGATGGCGACCCAGGCAGGGGTCCCGGTGTCCGTCGCGGTGCTGGCCGTGGGTGGGAC